>CALPVV020000005.1 GCA_943327105.2 Nitrosovibrio sp. Nv4 | reverse complement strand
CTGCCTATTGAGCCACCGACATGGGCCCCACTCTGGGTCAGTGTTTGTACCCATCGTGCTTTAGTGAAACTTGGGGCAGATGATACCCGAATCAGTCTGAAGTGGCCGAATGACCTTTGGATTGATGGCTCATTTAAAGTTGCAGGCGTTCTTTGCGAAAAAAAAGGTGCAGAGATCATCGCAGGAATTGGTTTGAATCTGGTTCAATCGCCACTTGTTTCTTCGGCCGTGGTTCCGTTTCGAGAAGACCAAGTAGCACCAGAGGCCATAACCGTACTTGAAGCAATCATTGAAGAAATGGCTTCATTAAAATCGCTGGAACAACTGATTGCCCACTATGAGCGGCATAGTCTTTTTAAAAATGGAGCGACCATATCGTGGAGATCGAACGATAAAGTCCTTGAGGGAGTGGTTCTTGGTCTTGGTGAATATGGTGAAATGTTGGTCGAGAGTGAAGGCCGTAAGATTCCACTATATTCTGAAGAAGTCTCAAAGGTCATTCAACCAGCAACGACAGGTCAATCGACTTGACCGAATGGGTAATGCTGCCGACGGAAATAACATCGAGACCTTCAATGAGATAATTTGAGATGTTTACCTCATTGATACCGCCCGAGACTTCGAACTGAACATGGCCAGGTTTGAGTTTGACGGCTTCTTTCACTAGATCTGGTGAGAAGTTATCGAGCATGATCACCTCCGCCCCGGCCTGAATCGCTTCATTGAGTTCAGAAAGATTTCTGACTTCGATCTCGATTTTCAGGAGATGAGGAGCCACTTCGCGCGCATTCTTTACTGCCCCTGCAATACCGCCCGCAGCTGCAATGTGATTTTCTTTCAATAGTAAGCCACCGCTTAGGTTAAAACGGTGAGGATGTGCGCCACCGATCAGTGTGCTTTGAATTGCAAGTTCACGAAATCCAGGCAGTGTTTTGCGAGTGCCGGTGATGCGTGGTGGATTTTTTAATCCGGCAGATTTTGATTTTTGTACAAGATGATGAGTTTGAAGCGCAATACCGCCACAATAAGCTGCAAGATTGATAAAGGTGCGTTCAAACACAAGAACACTGCTTGAGTCACCGGTCCATTCGCAAACGACCTTCTTAGGCTCAAGTACTTCACCATCTTGAACGAAAGACTTCACCTTAACGGGCATTCCCATTTCAGTACTTAAAATTTCAAGTGCTTTCAAGCCAGCATCAGCAGCCCAGATGCCATGCGATTTGGCGACAAGCTTTGCGGATACGAATCGATTGCCCGAATTCGTTCCCGCTTTGATTGCGCGAGCTGTCCAGTCAAAGCCAAAAGCGTCTTCTTCAAGACCAAGAGTCAGAAATTTTTTCCAGGAGTGAACCAGGGTGATCATAGCGGCAGGTGATCTTTCAGAATGCGAAGTTGAGTGTCGCGAAGCTTATTGAGGCCTCCAACCGCACCATTCATCATTTTTTGAAGATCTGCTTCTGAAAAGGCTCTTTTTTCAGCTGTTCCTTGAATTTCTACAAACAGGCCAGAGCCAGTGCGAACGAAGTTCATGTCGACATCGCAGGTGGAATCTTCATCGTAATCAAGATCAACCAGAACCTGGCCTTCTTTCATGCCGACACTGATTGCCTGAACCGTATCGGTGAATACTGAAGCTGGAACCTTACCGTCTTTGATCAGTTTAGAAAGGGCAAGGCCGACAGCAATGCAGGCACCGGTAATGGATGCAGTACGGGTACCACCATCTGCCTGAATGACATCGCAGTCGATCATGAGTTGGCGTTCACCTAGTTTTTCAAGATTGATCATTGCTCGAAGTGCGCGGCCGATGAGGCGTTGTATTTCCTGGGTTCTGCCTGAAACTTTTTCGCGGTCACGCTTTGAACGGGTATGGGTAGCGCGAGGAAGCATGGAGTATTCGGCTGTGATCCAGCCTGATTTTGCTTCTCCGTTTTTTTCGGCCTGACGATTTTTCTCTTTCAGCCAAGAGGGTACATTTTCTTCAACGCTTGCCGTACAGAAAACGCGGGTGTCACCGGTATTGATGAGGCATGAGCCTTCAGCATACTTTGATACGTTGATTTCAACCGCGCAGGGGCGCGGATCCATAGAAGTTCTATTGATTCGGTTCATAAATTTAAATCAGACTGGTGGCTCTGAGAGGAGCTTGTGAATTTCTTCCTTCAAGAGCTTTTCAGCAAGTGCTGGAAGCTGTTGCTGATTGAAAAGGAAGATTTCCTGTTGAAGGCGTTCTTTGATTGAAGCTTGCATTTCATCGAGTACTTTCGCCACTTCAATCTTGATCATGACTTCTAGTTCGTTTGAGCTGATGCTGTATTGATGAGGCGCTGATTCTACGCCGGAATGGTCATGAAACCCCTGTGCGTAAGCGACTTCTTCTTCAGAAGCGATAGGGTCCATGTCAAATGCACTCACTTCAGCTGCAAGAGAAGGTGCCGAATCATTGAATTGATGAGTATCATTCATCAAGGCCGGCTCGAACATTCCCCATTCCTGCTGGTCAAGGCCGCTCATTTGGAAAGTGTTTTTTGTGATGTTCATGATGTCGTCTTGCTCTTCTCCTGCACTTGCGCCTGTGCGCAATGGTGGAAGATTCAATCCCAGCGGATCATCGTGCTGGATTGGTTCGTGAAAAGGGGTATTGATCGTTGCCATAACCGGATCATTTGCAGGAGCGGTTGTTGAAACGGAAAGCAATGTGGAACGGAGGTGTGACGGATCAAAAGGCTTGATCAAATGACCACTGAAGCCGAGCTCTTTACTTCTGGCTTCATCGACCTTTTCAAATGCGCTTGACATTAAAATCACTGGAATGTTTTTAAGGTCCGGTTTGTTCAAAAGTTGTTCGCGAACCTGGTAGGCATCAAAAACAGGAAGGGAAACATCAATAATGAAAATATCAGGGCGAAAAAGAGATGCCTGCTCGATGGCTTCTTTACCATCGGAGACTGTTTGAATTTCATAGCCGTCCCCAGAAAGCGCCAAACGGATGACTTTCTGAATCGTAAGACTGTCGTCTGCGACTAATATTTTTTTCGCGTTAAGGTTTTCCGACATGCGTAATTAAATATTGTCAGTATTTTTACGCCCTGTAAACCCTAATATTTGAATCCAGCTGTCAGGTAGCGCCTGGTTTTTTTTAAATATTTTTTACATAATTAAAATATTGGTAAACACCCTTTAAAAAGTGCTATACTGAAAGAGCTTAGGGGCCAGTTCAAAACACATCTGGACCCGACAGTCATTGACCCAGGGGGCTGTGCCTGTCTCATGGTGAGCATGCCTGCCTTAGAGTAGGAAGCCTAAAGTGAGCATACGGCGCCCACGTAAAATTCTGGGGCTCCAATGTCAGTCCTGGACCCTAAGCACCTAAACTTCTTTAATTATTTGACATTACCAATTAACCATTCCTAAACTTGAAGTGAGTATGAGAAAAAAAGAATCCATACATATTGCAGATGCTTCGGGTTGGATCCATGATCTGACTCGTTCAGAATTGTCACCAGAGGCTGAAGCCCTGTTGAACTTGAACCGCTTAGGTGCCCCTGATCAGGCCATTGAAGAGAGCACGGTCGATTTTTTGAATGACCTTAGGTCTTTTTTCCAAGAGTACGTTCGCGTATTCAATTCTTTTTCTGAGGCAGGCAAAAAATTTGCTGAAATCAAGATTTTTAATCTCACTCAGGGTGCTGCCGACTTCATGCTGTATCGCAATGGGGTTAAGCTCATCGTTGCAAATACAGCTCATGGAGTGATTCAGTTCTCTTATGATCAGCATGCGGCAGCTGGTTCAAAATCAGATATCGAAGTGCCATCGGCTGAAGAGATTTTAGCTCAGATGGGTGCGTTCGGAAATGTACGCTGGACCTATCGTTCTGAAAATGTTGAAGCCGACCAAGTTTCTAAACATTACTTCTCTGAATTCACTCGTGCTTCTCGTGAGATGAAGAAAGTGAAGCCTAGTCAGAAGGTATTGTTAGAGCAGATCAAGGCTTTGCTCCAGGAGCAAGGGCTCAGCCTCGACTAACTTCAGTGTTTCTGTAAAATTAAGCGAATAATCTATTTTTGATGCATTAGTTCCAACGGTATCTGCTGGTTCGATCAGTTCTGTTGGTAGGCCGATTTTCTGTAAAAACTGTCGGCTCAGTTCATAAGGGGTGATCTTAGTTAAGCCACCTACATGCAGGATTTTATTTCGAAGATCTCTCTCGATCGCCTTTTTTAATAAGTCAGACAGAAATGATATGTGAACAGGATTGTGAGATGCCCGAGAAGGCATTTCGATCTTTTTTTGCAACAAGATCGACTCGCGAACATGGTCAAGCCAGGAGGTGTGGTCAAGAGTGCCTCTGCCGATCAGAGGGGCACATCGAACAATTAAATGATTCAAAGAACGGGTTTTAACAATATTTTCAGCACCGAGTTTTGCTTTGCCAATTTGGGTTGCGGGAACGGTGGAGTCAGATTCGTAAAAGTTTCCTTCCAGTCCAGAAAAGATAAAGTCGGAAGAAATGTAAATGAATTTTGATTTTAAAAGATCAACAGCGTGAATGAGGTGGGTAAGGCCACCGGAATGCAATGTCTGAAAACCACGCGGATCGCGTTCAGCCTCAGCTTCATTGTTTGATCCAAGACAGTAAATGACCACATTGGGCTCTACAGCCTGAATCATGCGGTCACAGATCTCTTTTTCACTAAGCGAGGGCAACGGAAGGTGAATGACGTTTTTTACCGGTGTATAAGAACGACGGAATGTACTGTAAACCTGAAAATAACGACTTAATGATTTCGAAAGGGCTGAGCCCACAAAACCATTGCCGCCTACGATCAGTATTTTCACATGATTGGTCATTCCAATTTTCCTTTGGCCAAAAGTGGAGGCTGATGGGAGGAATGCATCCTTGCACTCCTCCCGGCCCTGAATGTTTGGCTTTACTTCATCTTATCCTATCAACCCAGAAGTTTAAGAGTTGATTGAACTTGGTTGTTTGCTTGACCCAATACTGAGATTCCAGATTGCATCAAGATATTGTTCTTCGTCATTTCCGAGATTTCTTGCGCCATATCGGTATCGCGGATGCGTGAGTTCGCGGCAGAGAGGTTTTCATCGCTGATCGAAAGCGAGTTGATCGTCGACTGTAGTCTGTTCTGCATGGCTCCGAGATCGGCTCGCACATTGTTCACGCGATAAAGTGCGTTATCGAGTTGGGATAGGGTGGTTTGTGCTCCTAGTTTTGAAGAGACGCTTTCACCGATCAACCCGAGAGCTTCGAGCGAAACGTTTGCATTTTCAGCATTGTAGACCACTCGATCAGACATCGGATTATTATTGATCCCGACTTGGATCTCAAATATTCCATTAGTACCGTTCAAGAGTTCCGTGCCATTGAAGTTAGTTGAGTCGGCAACACGTTGAATTTCAGATTTTAAGGCTTGAAATTCACGATCGGTAAAGCTTCTTTCCTTGTCACCGATGGTGTCTGAAGCGGCTTGGATCGCCAACTCGCGCAACCTGACCAGCATGTTCGATACTTCATTCAACCCACCTTCTGAAACCTGCATGAGCGAGATTCCGTCTTGTGCGTTTCGTTTAGCCTGTCGGAATCCACGGATGGATGCCCGCAAGTTTTCAGAGATCGCAAGTCCCGCTGCATCGTCGCCGGCGCGGTTGATTCGTGATCCGCTGGATAGTCGCTCAAGGCTCGCATCCAAATTATTTTTTGTATTACCCAATGTTCTCATTGCCGCCAGTGAAGCGACATTCGTATTGATTCTTAAACCCATATCTAGCCTCCATTCATTGTTACTGATCCTCCGTGACGAGAGCCTTCGATCCTTCGTTAGCCCACGGCATCCATGCCGATTTTGTTATTCCCGCCTTAACCCAGAAGCTTCAGTGAAGATTGGATCGAGCTATTCGCCTGTCCAAGGACTGAAATTCCTGATTGAAGCAAGATGTTGTTTTTGGTCATCTCTGATACTTCCTCAGCGAGGTCAGCATCACGAATCCGGCTATTTGCCGAAGCCAAATTTTCTTCATTAATACTCAGATTGTTGATCGTAGATTGAAGCCTGTTCTGCATGGCTCCAAGATCGGCACGAATCTGATTCACGCGGTTGAGCGCATTATCGATCACTCCTAGCGTGAGTTGAGAACCTTGTTTGCTGGCGACACTTTCACCCACCATTCCCAATGACTCTAGAGTCACGTCGGAATTCTGAGCGTCGTATGATACCCGATCAGTCAGAGGGTTGTTTCCTGTGCCGACCTGGATTTCAAAAACTCCCGCCTGTCCATTGAGCAAGGGGGTGCCATTGAAAGTGGTCGATTCAGAAATTCTTCCCATTTCCGATTTGAGAGCTTGGAACTCTCGATCGGTAAAACTTCTTTCGCGGTCACCGATCGTGTCCGATGCAGATTGGATCGCCAACTCACGCAATCGAACCAGAATGTTCGACACTTCGTTCAGGCCACCTTCGCTCACCTGAATGAGAGAGATCCCATCTTGTGAGTTTCGTTTGGCTTGTTTCAGTCCACGGATCTGGGCCCGGAGATTTTCCGAGATGGCCAGACCTGCGGCATCGTCACCTGCGCTGTTGATCCGGCTTCCGCTGGATAATCTTTGCAAGTGCTTGTCGAGTTCCATTTTTGTGGAACCGAGACTGCGTTGAGCGGTCAATGAAGCAATATTCGTATTTACTCTTAAACCCATATTTTATCCGTTCATAAAAAAGCATCCTCCATAATAACCCGTCGAGTGACCATTACTCGCGGCCGGCATCCATGCCGATTTTCCAAGTTGTCCGCACACAAAGCGCGCAGACGGTTAAATTTTTTAAAACCATCTGGATTTTCGATACCCCCGCATGCTACCAAGTTCCTCTTGTTCACATGCGGGGATCATCGATCCAGGAAACAGACAAGGCTGCAACGCCTATGTCAGGTTGAAACTCTTTCAATGCCCCTAGGCTTGTCCTCCTAGGAGACCGAGAACGTTCTTCATTGACTGATTCGCTTGTGCGAGAACCGAGACGCCTGCTTGTTGCAAGATCTGGCTCTTTGTCAATTCCGATGTCTCTTCGGCAAGATCCGCATCGCGAATCCGGCTGTTTGCCGACATCATGTTCTCTTTGTTTACTTGTAAGTTGTTAATCACTGATTGGAGACGGTTCTGCATAGCCCCGAATTCCGCACGAATCGACGTGGTGTTGTTAAGGGCCTGATCGATCGCCGCCAAGGTATTTTGTGCTGAATTTTTTTCAGCCACACTTGAAAGGTTCAATCCGAGAGACACCACGTTTACATTTGAAAGATACGGGTCGAATAGCTTGATTCGATCAACAAGAGGGTTGTTTTTAGTGCCGATTTGCACTTCAAAGGTCGTACCCACACCGTTAAGTAGTGGGTTGCCATTGAATTCGATAGAATTGGCGATTCGATCGATCTCTTGAGAGAGCAATTGAAATTCTGTATCTAGAAACTTTCTTTCTTTAGGACCGACGGTATCGGATGAAGCTTGTACTCCGAGTTCGCGCATCCGGATGAGGATGTTGGAGATCTCAACGAGTCCGCCTTCTGCAACTTGAATGAGAGAAATTCCGTCTTGAGCGTTCCGTTCCGCTTGTCCGATTCCGCGAATTTGTGCGCGGAAACTCTCAGAAATCGCGAGTCCTGCGGCATCGTCGCCTGCATGATTGATTCTTGAACCAGAACTGAGACGTTCGAGTGTTCGATCGAGACTTTGTCTTGTTCCGCGCAAGTTACGTTGAGCAACTAAAGACGGAACGTTCGTATTGATTCTTAATCCCATACCTTCCTCCATGAAGGTTTCACTTCTATCCCAAGTGTTCTTCGACCAATCCATGGTCACATCTGGGTCTTCATCATACAGATCGGAGTGTGTCGCTTGTGACTTTAGAAAAAAATTTAATTAAAATGAAAAAAAATAAAAAAATGAAAAAAAATTGAAATAAACGCTTGAAGTTCTCAAGAAGCGCTGTAACATCAAAATTGTCAGTAATACTTAACTAATATTGACTAACAATGGAGAAAATAAAAATGGCTAAGAAAAAAGTTGCTAAGAAAAAAGTTGCTAAGAAAAAAACCGCTAAGAAAAAAACTGCTAAGAAGTAGTTTTTACTAAGCAAAGTATTAAGGGCCTCGAACGTTAGTTCGGGGCTTTTTTTTTGACATTTTTACAAAAAAGCCGGAAAAATATGCCTATTTTACGGCTGAAATCAAACGTGAGATCTTTCTGGCAAAGAATGGACCTCCATAGATCCAACCCGTATAGATCTGAATTCGGTCTGCGCCAGCTTTCAATCTTTCCACCGCATCTTCAGCCGACATGATCCCGCCGACACTGATCACGGGTAAAGAAGTCATCGATTTGACCTCGACCAACTTCTTCATTGCCAGATCTTTCAGGGGTAACCCGCTATAACCTCCGGAATAATCCTTCCCTCTATATATATGTGTGCCACTGAGGGTGTTCGTCAGAATCAAACCGTCAATCTTTTCGCTTTCAAGTGCTGATACCAGTGTCTTTAGGGTCTCTAGGTCGAGTTCGGGTGCGAGTTTTACATAAAGGGGGATGTTTCTTTTGCCCTTTTGAATGACAGACTTCACGGCTTTAACAATTGGAATCAGGAATTCGGGGTTCTGTAGCGCTCGAAGGCCGGGGGTATTCGGAGAGCTAACATTGATTACGAAATAATCGGCGCAATCGGTGAAGCTTTCCGCTGCTTTCGCATAATCAGATGCCGCATCTTGATCGCTGGTGAGTTTATTTTTTCCTAAATTCACACCTACCTTGAATTCCGTAGGAAGTTTCTTTTTAGCGGCCCGGACTCTTCCAGAAATAATTCCAGCTCCGAGATTGTTGAAACCCATCCGGTTAAATAGTGCCAAATTCTTTGGTTCACGAAACAATCGTGGCAATGGATTTCCACCTTGTGGTTTTGGTGTCACCGTCCCAATTTCTGCAAATCCGAAACCGAAACGAGGAAGATAGGCGAGTACCTCGGCATTTTTATCAAATCCCGCCGCGAGTCCAATTTTTTCCTGCGCAGGATTCCACTTTCGGGGAAGAAAGGGATGCATCATTCGAATCAACACCAATGCAAGATGATGTGCTGTTTCAGGTGGAAGTAGAAATAGGGTAGATCGGATCAGAAACCTCATGCGCTTTTATAATACAGTGATAGAATATTGATATGACAAAAATCTTTTATGATCGTTCTGGAAAAGCGCACAAAATCGGATCTGCGACTTCAGGCGGCAAAAAGAAAGAAGAAGCCCCTACCGATCAAAAGAAGGGGCAATTCAAAGCAAAGGCTGGTGGTGACGATTCCCGAGGCACCCATCAAGCAAGAAAAGATCGTCCGAGTGAGAAATGGACCAAATCAGAGCACCGTGACCATCATCGGTCGGCAAGCAAGAAGCCTTCTTCATCAGGTAAGCAGAGTCGTCGAAATGCTTCCGATTGGATCAGTCTAAAGGGGCGGGTTGATAAGAATAAAAAGGGGTCTGCATTCCTGATCTTCGATCGATTTGATCTTGAAGACCTTTTCATTCCGCGCAATTACGCTGAAACGCTTTTTCATGGTGACAGAGTTGAGGTTTTGGTTGATCAAAGTGGTGAAATTGAAGATATCAAGGTTCTTGAGCATCGATTCAAACTCATTTTCGGTAAAATCTCTATTGACCAGCGAGCCTCAAAAAAATCAAAAGTCAGAACCGGATACCTGGTTTACGAGCGCAAGAGAGCAAAAGAAGAAATCTACGTACCGAATCTTCCTTCTCAGGTAAAAGAGGGCGATTGGGTCAAGGCCGAGTTGACGTTTGGCGAAAATGGCAAGGGTATTGTTTCTGCCCAGATTGTTGAAGTCATTGGGCAAAATCTTCCTGCAACTTATGACATTCAGATGGTGGTTGGTGAGTTCAATCTGAAAGAGCACCATTCACCTGAAGCGGTGAAGCAGGCAGAAAGTTTCAAACTGGAAGTGCCAGGTAAAGATGAGGAGAATCGCACCGATCTACGTCACCTTCCATTCATGACAATTGATGGCGAGCGAGCACGTGACTTCGATGATGCGGTTTATGTCGAAAATCTGGGTCCGAAGGGTTATCGACTCTGGGTGGCGATTGCCGATGTGTCTCACTATGTAAAAGAGGGTACCGTTCTCGATGATGAAGCTTATGAACGGGCGACCAGTGTTTATTTCCCTGAACGCGCCTTTCACATGTTGCCTAGAGCACTTTCGGAAGATCTTTGCAGTCTAAAGCCGAATGTACCGCGCCTTTCAATGGCCTGTTCGATGGATTTTGCCCCAGATGGAACCAAAACCAACATTCAGATCTATGATGCGATCATTGAATCGCGCCGTCGTGCTACTTATAACGAGATCGAGGCTGAAAAGAATGATCCCAAGCATGGCGATCTGTTCGCACTCTATCGCATGTTGAAGGCTCATCGGCATGAGCGTGGCTCGATTGATTTTGAATTTCCGGAAGCAGAAATCATTCTCGATGAGAAGACGGGCGAACCAAGTGACATTGTGGTTCGTGAGCGAGGCGATGCACACCGATTGATTGAAGAATTTATGATCAGGGCAAATGAATCGGTAGCGGAGTGGATGCTGGAACGCAGTCGACCGTTTATTTTCCGAGTTCACGAAGAGCCATCGCCAGAAGCGATGGAAAAATTCAAGAAACTGGCCCGCTCGATGGGGGTCAACTTTGCAGATCGTGGAGGGGGAACACCTCGACCACGTGATTTGGCAATCTTTTTGAAAACCTTGAAAAACAACCCTGCTGAACCGGTGATTGCCACGGCACTTTTACGTTCAATGAGGCAGGCTATCTATAGTGGTACTTATGGTGAACACTACGGATTGGCTTCAGAAGGTTATACCCACTTTACTTCACCGATTCGTCGTTACCCGGACTTGATCGCGCATCGTTTATTGCGGGAAACTCTTCATGGCAGAGGAATCACTGAAGATGCCCAAGATAAGCTTGATACTCAGGCAGAACATTGTAGTTATCGTGAGAGAGTAGCGACCGAGGCTGAGCGTGAGGCGATTCGCTTCAAGCAGGTTCGCTTAATGGCAAAATATGTGGGCCAGGAATTCGATGGTAAAGTAAACGGTATGAATGAAAAGGGTGTGTTTGTGCAACTCTGGCACCCTTATTGCGAAGGAATGCTTCCGGTTGATAAAATCGGAGATGACTTCTATCAGTTCAACGAAGAAAAAATGTTGATGTATGGACGCAAAACCAAAAGAACGTTCCAAATCGGAGATCCGGTTAGGGTATTGGTAGTGAGAGTCGATATGGACGCTCGACAAGTCGAGTTTGAGTTAATAAAGTAATCATATGGGACTGGTCAAACGCGGAATACAGATTACAAGAGCGGTAAAGAGTGCTGGTCGCTTGCGCCAGATTGTAACCGTGCTGTCACGCCACGGTTTTGGTGATGTCATTGAGCGGCTGGGCTTGGGTGGATTTTTACCGAATCGTTTATTGAAATGGACCGATGTTGGAAGTGGGAAAAGTCTTGGTGCCCGTCTTCGAGAGGCGTTTGAAGAGCTAGGCCCTACTTTTGTAAAGCTTGGGCAAGTCCTTTCGATGCGTCCAGATCTGGTTCCAGAAGGTGTAATTGAAGAGCTGACCAAGCTTCAAGATGAAGTTCAACCCATTGATTACGAAACCATTCGTTCGATTGTTGAATCTGAATTGAATTGCAAGCTTCAAGATGTGTTTCTTGAGTTTAAGCGTGAACCATTGGCGGCGGCCAGTATCGGCCAAGTTCACTATGCGCGGACTAAAAACAATGACGAAGTGGTCGTAAAAGTTCAGCGTCCGAATATTCAAAAAACAATCGAAACTGATGTCCAATTACTCTCGTTTATTGCAGAGATGTTGGAAAAATATTACCCCGAACTTCGAGTGTTGAACCCGAAGGTATTTGTGGAAGAGTTCTTAAAATCACTTCAATTCGAGCTCGATTATAAGATTGAAGCGAATAATAGTCAGAAGATTGCAAAGAATCTTGCATTTATCGAAGAAATTTATATTCCGAAAGTTTATCGTGAACTTAGTACCCATAAGGTACTCGTTTTGGAAAAGATCAACGGTATCAGACTCAACGATAAAGAGGCGGTACTCAAGTCTGGACTCGATCTTCAAAAGGTTGCAGAAGTCGGTGCACGCGGTTTCCTTTATTCGGTATTGAAATATGGATTTTTCCACGGTGATCTACATGGTGGGAATCTGTTTTTACTTCCAGGCAATCGCCTTGGAATCATTGATTTTGGAATTGTCGGAAAGCTCTCTGAAAAATCACGTGACCAGTTAGCACTCATGGTTTGGTCGCTCATTCAGGAAGATTACGAGACGCTTTGCTATACCTATGCCGAACTAGGATCAGCTGACACATCGATTGAGTTTGATTCCTTCCAACGTGAAGTGAGAAACGTGATTTCACCTTACCTTGGGCTCAGCCTTGAAGAAGTAAATACGGGGCGAGTATTGATTGAAGCAACCAAGGTTGCTGCAAAATACCAGATCCGCGTTCCAGGTGACTGGATGCTCGTGTTCCGTGCAATTGTTACGACTGAAGGAATGGGAAGGCTTCTAGATCCGAAGTTTGACATGATTGCTTTGGGCGAAACACTGATCAAAGACATTGTTTCAGTACAAACATCTACACAGCGTCTGACTAAGGAACTTCTAAAGGTTTCACGCGAAGTTTTTTCACTTCTAGAAGTTTTGCCAAGAACCATGCGGTGGGGTCTTAGGAAGCTAGCTCATAATGACTATGCTATTGAGATCAAATCACCGAGTCATGACAAACTTGCTAAACAGGTAGACTTGGCTTCGAAAAGAATTTCCCGTTCGATATTAGCGATGGGCTGTTTATTGGCCGGAGCTGTGATCATTCACTCTGGTACCGGTCATACATTCAATTTGCCACTCAATCTTGGCGAAGCTTCAACCTTTGGTACGTTATTTCTTTCGATGGGTGCCTATTTTATTTTCCGTACTTGATTAACAAGCGCTCAAACCTTGAACCCAGAAATCAGGTTGCCATTTGAGTTCCGGTTTTTTGGAATGAGGACGAGCCAGGCAAAGATATTCCTCAATCAATGATTCTTCCTTGATACCGAAAGATTGGAGTGACTTTTGAGTTCCTAATAAGGTGGTTTCAGCGTCCTGACTGAGGATAAAAGCAAAAAGCAGCTTCAAGCCTTTTTCATCACCGCCGTACTCATGAATCATGTGAGGCAAATCAAGACCACGTTCAAAACCGACAAAGGCAAATGGCTCTTCTTGATAAAACCAATTCACGGTTTTGTGATTGGACATCCATTCGTGATCTTCAGTCTTTAAAAGAACACCTGACTTTTCATGAGACAATAGTTCAAAAATTTTCGGATTCCATCCCCTTTTAATTTTTGGAATTGCATTTTCTGGCAGGTCTTCCAGTTCAATCAATTGCCCCTGAAACTGCTCACCTTGAAGCTCAAAACCAAATTTTTTGTAAAAATCGTGTTCTGATCCCCAAAGAATGGTCCAGTCGCATTGATATTGTTCGGATAAGGCGCAGAGTTCAGTCAGAATTCTTGAACTAAGACCTTGCCCGCGAAATTCTTCATCGGTTGCAACTGCACCAATCATGGCAACAGGTACATTCACACCGGAATCAGTTTGCATTTCGCAAAATCGAATGCCTGCATGTGCGATCAAACGATTGCCAGAAAATATGCCAAATCGTTTGACGATTGAGGATTTCCAGATTGGAAAATCATCAAAAAAAGAATGAGGTGATTCGTAACCAAACGATTCTGATACCAGTTTGTTCAATTGTGGTAACTCTGCGTTGGTTAATTCTCTGATTTCACTCAAGTCTATTGAAGCCAATTCAGTACCTTCTCTGTGATTGAGGCCACAGTCAGACCGAATTTTTCATAGATTTTTCCCGCCGGTGCAGAAGCTCCGAAATCATTGACCCCGAAATTAAGACCTCTGTTTCCTGTGATGGCCTGCCAGCCAAGGGTGATGCCAGCTTCAATTGATGCTACTTTTGAACATGCCGCAGGAATTACTTTTTCTTGATATGCAGTTTCTTGTTTCAAGAAGAGTTCGATTGATGGCATCGAGACCACGCGAATCGGCACATTCTTTTCATCGAGTTTTGCTTGTACATCTAGCGCAAGACCGATTTCAGAACCAGTTGCCACGATTACGGCTTTGAAATTGGCGCGATCGGAAAGCACGTATGCACCTTGATTGAGTCCGGTTTCAGATCCGTATTTGGAGCGATCAAGGGTCTTCAATTTTTGACGGCTGAGTACCAGAGCAACCGGCGATTCTTTTGATTTCATCGCAAATGCCCAAGCTTCTTTTGCCTCGGTTGCATCAGCTGGGCGTAGAGTGATCAGATTCGGTATTCCTCTGAGTGCCATCAGGTGTTCAACAGGTTGGTGAGTTGGACCATCTTCACCCAGACCAATTGAATCATGGGTAAGTACGTGAACTACCGGAAGGTGATTCATCGCTGCAAGGCGAATTGCAGGTTTCATGTAATCAGTGAAACAGAAAAAAGTGGCAGTGTAAGTTTTAAGGCCGCCATGATAAGCGATACCGTTTGCAATGGCTGCCATCGCATGTTCGCGAACGCCATAATGAATGTTGCGACCTGAGCCGCTGACGCCATCAAATGAACCACCGTCCTTGATCAAGGTGTTGGTAGAACAAGATAGGTCGGCATCACCACCAAAAAAGTAGGGAACCTTAGTTGCAATTGCATTCAGTGTTTTACCCGCTGATTCACGACTTGCAAAATCTTCACCAACTTTGAATGCGGGCAATCCGGCTTCAAAGTCAGAAGGTAATTCAAGAGAAATACCAGCCTTCATCAAGTCTGATTTTTCAGGGTGTTTTTTGGCCCATTCAGCAACCATTGAATTCCAGTTCTTTTCGGCCATTTCACCGCAGGCACCAGGAGCTGCAAATTTTGATTTCACTTCTTCTGGAATGAAAAAAGACTCAGTGTAAGTCCAGCCAAGCGCTTTCTTCGTGAGAGCGATTTCATCTGGTCCGAGCGGACTACCGTGAGCAGCGCTTTTGCCTTGTTTATTGGGAGCTCCGTAGCCAATCGTTGTCTTTAAGATGATGAGTGATGGTTTGCCTGTTTCGTTCTTGGCATCGGTAATGGCTTGATCGATTGCATTCAAATCGTGATCGGCATCCATTACCGTGATGACTTGCCAACCAAAACTTTCATAACGTTTGGCGACGTCTTCTGTAAACGTGAGTGAAGTCGGGCCATCGAGTGAAATATCATTGGAGTCGTAAAGATAAATCAGTTTGTTGAGTTTAAGGTGACCGGCAAGTGACCCCGCTTCTGCAGCAACACCTTCCATCAAGTCACCATCGCCAACTAAACAATAAGTGAAGTGGTCAACCACGGTTGCATCATTTGTATTCAAAAGGTTTGCTAGTTTACGCTCAGCAATTGCCATTCCAACGGCGTTTGCGGCCCCTTGTCCAAGTGGGCCTGTTGTTGCTTCAACGCCCGCAGTGTGTCCAAACTCAGGGTGGCCCGGAGTCTTGCTGCCGAGTTGACGAAAGTTTTTGATTTCATCGAGAGATAAATCGTATCCGTAAAGATGGAGCAAACTATAGAGAAGCATGCTTCCGTGACCAGCAGATAAAACAAAACGATCGCGGTCAAAAAAATCAGGGTTTCTTGGATTGAACTTCAAATGCTTTTGAAAAAGCACATATGCAAATGGTGCGGCGCCCATTGGAAGGCCCGGGTGGCCCGAGTTTGCTTTTTGAATCGCATCAATTGAAATAGTGCGAATGGTATTGATGCAAAGCGAGTCAATGCTTTGACGTTCGTTGTTATTGGATAAGTTTTGGAACGATTGCGTATTTTGCATATATACGAGCACTTTATCATCATCTAGACTACTTGAATATGACGAACTGGATTCTACTAATGGGTTGGGGCGCGCGAGGAGTACTCTTCGTATTATTCATTCTTTCTATTTGGTCGGTTTCGATCATGTTCGATCGGAAAAAGGCGTTTAAGGAAAAGACCGGCACAGCCAAGATCCAGGATGCAAAGAAATTAATTGAGAGTAGCAACTGGCCTGCACTCAAAGCTTGGGCCGACGCCAATCCTTCCTATCTAGCCGGAATGATTCAAGCCGCACTGAAGGCAGAAGATTATAAAAATACCGAATCTGTTGAAAGAGCCGTGCAGAGTTATCTTTCGGAACAGCGAATTGAGCTTGAAAAGGGGTTGAACGTCCTAGCTACACTGGGTTCAAACGCACCTTTTATTGGTCTTTTCGGTACGGTGCTTGGTATTATTCAAAGCTTTGGGATTCTTTCCACGCAACAAGGTTCTGCAATGAATGCAGTAATGCTCGGTCTTGCCGAAGCTTTGATTGCCACTGCGGTTGGTCTATTTGTCGCGATTCCAGCAGTTGTTTCATTCAACGTTTTCAGTCAGAAATTGCGTAATTTAACGATTGAAGCCCAATCATTGCGTGATCTTTTCATTTCCAGAAAATAATTAAAGGCGGTCATCATGGCAGGTAAAATCGGATCCGGTTCTACAGACGACGAAATTTCGGCCATCTCTGAAATCAACGTCACTCCGTTTGTGGATGTTGTTTTGGTGTTACTGGTGATTTTTATGGTCACAGCCCCGATGCTGGTTCGTGAACAGATGAGCGTGAATCTTCCAAAAGCCGAAAGCGGTGAAAAGTCGGTTTCTGAACAAATCACCATCGTCATTGATAAGAGTGGCAGCATCATGATTCAGAAAAAACCAATCACTTTTGAACAAATTGAAGGTGAGATCAAGGCACTGATGCAGGCTAGTCCGAACGCTCAGGCTGTGATTAGTGCCGATCAAGAGGCAAAACACGGCGATGTGGTGAAAGTAATGGATCTGGTCAAAAAAGCTGGCCTTACCCGGTTTGCCATTCAGATCGAACGACAGTAGTTCAATTCTGAAATCATGACATTGAAGTGTATGGTTCAACGATACTCTTAATCGCTTCCACAAAAGCATCGCTTGAATTCACACAAGGCACATAACGGAATTCTTCGCCACCGGCTGCAAGAAAATTCTCGTTATAATCGATTTGAATTTCTTCAAGCGTCTCAAGGCAATCAGCTGTAAAAGAAGGTGAAACCGTAATGATTCGTTTACTTCCTTGGTTCGGTAGTTCTTTGATTACTTCAGATGTGAATGGTTTGATCCATTGAACCGGGCCAAGTCTGGATTGAAATGTAGTAACCATTTTTTCAGCAGGATAGCCAAGTTGTTCCTGAAGCAATTTTGTAGTTTCAAAACACTGATCACGATAGTTGCTTTTGTTTTTGGTCTTACCAAGCTGTTTCTCAGGAACCCCGTGATAAGAAAGTAAAATCAGATCTGGCTGGAAAGTTTCAGCTGCGGTTTTGATTTTTTCCGCCACTGCTTGAATGAAAGCCGGATTTTGATGAAACGACTCAATGACTGAGCCATTGATTCTGCCCTGATATTTTTTAAGACATTTTTCAAATTCATGAATTGCAGTCTCAGAGGCTGCGTAAGAATACTGAGGAAATAGGGGTAGAAAGATAATGTGGTTCACCGCCTGGTGTACCAGTTTTTCCATCGCGGTTTGAATGGAAGGGGTGCCATATCTCATTCCGTATTCAACTGGGAATTGGAATTTCGCTTTTAGTTTCTGGGTTAGGTTTCGAGTATGGGCTAAAAGAGGGGAGCCTTCTTTAGTCCAGACTTTTTCATATGCCTCTGCTGACTTTTTTGGGCGAGTCTGAAGAATGATTCCATTTACAAATGGATAACGAATGATCCAAGGAGCATCAAACACATAGGGGTCATTTAAAAACTGTTTAAGGTATTTTTTAACGTCTGAAACGTCAGGTGAATCCGGACTACCAAGATTTGAAATCAATAGGCCGATCCGTTTTTGAGGCGGGCTTTGCATCCGTTATTTATAAAGCCTAATAACAGTAATTTCAAATGCTTATGTGAGACTAAAGGGTGGCTGGATTACCCTCTGAATCCTGAACTTCTTCAGGAATACCGAGAATACCAGGCGCCCTTTGGGCTTTTTGGTAGTTCGAAAGAGTGGGCTCTGAAATGAGGTTACCATTTTCAGGAGCTTGCAGTTGCATAGCCAGCAACAAAAGGCTTAAAGAAACAAATTTCATACTTACGTACCACTTTAACGGCGTAAAATGCCGTATTTGAAAATTGTAGCGATCTTGATTAGTGGAGTCAAACAGTGAAATATACAAGGAATTTCATAGATTTAACTGAACTAAGAAGCCTTTTTATTGGGTTTAGCGATATCCTTCACCCAGGTCTCAATGACTTTAGCTGCTTTGTGCGGGTTCTTTCCGATACTTTGATGAATCAGATCGGTAAGTTCCTGAACGGTTTTAGTCGATTCCTTTTTCTTCGCCGGAAATTCCTTACGCTGCTTCATTCTCATTCTCCGGAGTATTAAAGAAATTACTCGTAACGGTTTTATCGTTTTTGATTTCAGTGATTTTATCTTCACTGACCGGAGACATGAACACTTCATCGTCAATCAAGGAGAAGGCAAACCAGTTTTCGCCAAGTTTTTGATAGAGAACGTCAACGTATTGATCGTTGTTAGAAGTTGAATCGGTGCTTGGTTTTTTAGATTTGGTTGCTGACATGTTTAGTCCCTCCTGGATTTTCGGGGGTCATTCCCCGTACACACTAAACCTTTCGGAGTTCCTTCAAGAATCTGAATGTAAAATCTTTGCCTAGTTTAACTTTCAATATGTATTCATTTTTTTCGAAAGGGCACCGATGAGTTGTCAATGAAGGAGACTTCCATGAAGGAAACCGAAGACAACAATCAGGCAGTAATCAATCTAGAACAGTTCCGCAGTCGCAAGTCGGAAGAGAAGAAAAGAAAAACCGAAAGGATTTTTTTCCATAATCTGGTAGGCGTATATGGAATCGTTCAACCCGGGAAAATGGTTCCAGTCGGATTGATTGATGTCAGTGAGGGCGGACTTGCAATACAGGTTCCATATCCTACGGAAAATTCTACGGCAGATCGAATGTGGCCTCGAGATTCGGTGAATCTTCCGATTCGACTCTATTTTAGTCCGGATAGTTTCATGGAAGTGATTGTTGATGTTAAAAACTCTCACCCAACCGTTGAAAATGGATCAAAATACATGCGTTATGGGTGTGAAGTTCAAACTGAACAACGCGCATATGACGCTTGGAAGAACTTTGTTTCTTTCCTTCGCTCTTATACCGATGTTTCAGAACGCGATAGCGGCAACATCAGTGTTGGCAATATTTGATTAGTTACTTCTGTTCAAAACCGAATTCGCTCAATTGATCTAGAAATTTCACTAAAGACAAGTAGGTCTGATATTCATTTGATTTAGTATCAAGGAATACCGCACCTACTTGTTGTGTTTCAACTTGATCAATTTGTCTGGTGACTTGAATCTTCAAAGGTAAGTACAAACTTTGATTAAGATAGAGGTTTAGATCGACAATCTCATCGATTTTAAGGGTAAAAATTCCGCCCAAGCTTTCGACAATAAACCCAACGCCGAACTCACTGAGGTTGTTTACGCGGTGGCGGGCTGGCCCAAGTTTCGGAACTTGGATATAAAAAGAAAAGTTTTCTAGAATTTCTCTGCGTTTTGACTTTCGTCTTTCCGGTGAATTACTCATATAACATCTCTTTTCGGAAGGCCATTCGGTGATTTAGGCGCTTTCAGGATCATTTCAATCTTACCTTTGAGTTGATTAAGACTGAGGCGACATTCATTCGCAGCCTTACCGTATTGAATTTCAAATGCTGATTTTTCAGTAGGCTTATCCATGTATTCATTCTCGATTTTAAATAGATTTTTGATTGAATCATATGAACCTTTTACCAGCTCATAGGCATTGCCGTAAAAAAACTCATTTTGAAGCGTTTCTTTCGACCAAGTTTGAATTGTTTGTTCAAGCTGCCCGTTGATTTCAAGCCATTTTTTTGAAACTTGCTTCCAATTGTCCTTCTGGGATGCAGTCGGTTTTTTTGATTTCAGCACCTTGGCAAACTCACTGGTCAATGTTTGAAACTGGAGTGCGAGTGTGTCTGAGTACTGTCTCAATTCAACCATTTCTTTTTCAGAGTTCTGTTTGATTTTCTCGTGAAACGCTTTCAAGCGGGTTAAATAGTTCTCGTCACGAGCACCTCCGATGAAAAGGGTCTTTTTTAATACGAATTTGGCAGAATTAGGTAGAGGTTGAGGAAGGACTCCGCTAGGGCGATTCGCAGGTAGTGCGGCAATAACTTCTTTGAGTGACTCTTCTTGTTCAGATGATTCGGTGATCCAGAGATCATATTCACCCTTTGAAAGCGGTTGACCGTCTTCTAACAATAACACTTCAGATTTTCCAATTCCTTTGAATGTTTGAATTACAAATTGACCTTGGTAGCTCAAGCGGTTGACCAGGGTCTCGCTATTGCCGATGAGGTATACATTGAATTTAGTGCGATCAGGAAGATTGGTGGCCAGATAAGCAGACGGCCTGGTCGGATCGGATTGCAAGAGTGTAACCGTGAATTTGACGCCAACTGTAGGGTCTCCGATTATCGCTTCTTCCATTTCTTTTCTGCTTTCAGAAGAAAGCTCACCAGCATGGGGAATTAAATTGAACAAAACTGATAAAACAGGGGCTTTTGCTACAATTTTATTCAAGGTTGGTCGGATACCCGCATGTAATTCTTCATTAGCAACTCGGCTAAAAACGGAAATTGCCAAAACCGGAATCAAAACCGTACAACCTAAAATGATTCCTGGTTTAAACATCTTTTTAGAGCGTAACTTACCCAATGTGTCAGCAAATGGATTTTTGAATGTTTTCTTATTTGGTTGAACAGAGGTGTTTTCGAACTTTTTGATTTCATTTGAAAGCTCACTGACTTCAATCAGTGGCTTCCAGTCGGCCATGCCTTCAGCCCAGACATAGCTTTGCTGATTGATCAGTCCGTTTTTCTTTTTCAGGCTCAGTTCGTTTGCATCGAAAGGGCCCTCGTGATGATCCATCAGGTACACAAACCATTTTTTTTGAAGTTCAGTGTTCATTTTTTCTTTTTTTCCGTTCATTGTGATTTTAATGGAAAAAAAATCAGGAAGCAATTTTTGCAGTGAGTTTTGCATCATTGGTTTTCCGGATGAGATCGGCATCCAGAACGTGAATGGAAGACTAGGCGCGAAAGCGGGTCCGGCTGCTTTTTACGAGATATTCAACAAAATGAACGGCTTGACCCCCCTTAAAAACAAACAGTCAGGATTCGACATGGTCGAAATGACTGGCAATCTTGAGAAAAACTACCACCTTTCAGCTGACGCGGTTAAAAAACGGGTCTCAAAGTCTCTGATCGTTGGAATCGGGGGGGGGCACGATTATGCGTATCCATGGATCTCGGCAATCGTAGAAGCCCGATCATTGAAAAATAAGAAACGCCCTAAAATCGGTTGTATCAACCTGGATGCGCATTTTGATTTGAGGGCTTACCAGCCTTTAATGACAAGTGGTTCCCCATTTCGTAGGTTAATCGATGAAAAATGGATTGATGGTAAAAATCTGATCGAGTTCGGCATTCAAGAGCATTGCAATGTGCCCGAGCTTTGGGACTATGCCCGGAAGCAAAAAGTTAAAACGGTTGCAATGACAAGGCTTCGGAATGGAAAAGCGGTATCGGAGTTCAGAAAAGCTCTACAATCGTTGAAAAAAACCTGTGATGAGGTGGTCATCTCACTCGACCTGGATTCAATCAGCCTCGCTTTCTGTCCAGGCGTCTCTGCGCCTCAAGGGGAAGGGTTTACGGCTTCAGAAGTTTATCAGATGCTTGAAATTGCGGGAGCCGACAAAAAAGTGACATCACTCGGTGTGTTTGAATTATCCCCGCCACTTGATCATCAAAATCAAACTGCAAGAGTTGCCGCTCAAAGTGTGTGGCATTTTCTTGATGCTAAGTTTTTTTGATTCAAACTGTCTCGCATGATTTAAAATCAAATCATGTCCCAATATATTCTCGCAATTGATGAAGGTACAACCGGGGTAAAAGCCCTGATCATGGATGTTGAACTCAAAGTAGTGGCTGAAAAGTCTGTTTCATTTGAGCAGCATTTTCCGCAACCAGGCTGGGTTGAACATGATCTTGAGCAAATCTGGAAAGCTGTTGACCAATCGGTCAGTGAAGTCGTCCAAAGAATTGATGCCACTAAAATTGTGGCGATCGGTATTACCAATCAGCGAGAAACGATCTGCTTTTGGGATAAAAAAACAACCAAGCCCTTGGCTAGAGCAATTGTTTGGCAGGATCGTCGTACTGCTGATCGCTGTCAGGAGTTAAAATCACGAAATTTTGAAGTCAACGTACAAGAAAAAACCGGGTTGCTACTGGATCCTTATTTTTCATCGACTAAAATCGAGTGGATGTTGAAAAACAATCCTGAGGTAGCAAAAGCCGCTGAAAACGAAACTCTTGCCGTTGGCACGATAGATACGTTTCTTCTTGCCCGTTTGACCGGCGGTGAAGTGCACGCTACCGAAGCATCGAACGCTTCCCGAACCATGTTATTTCATCTTAAGAATCAACTTTGGGATGCTGAAATGATGAAAACATTCTCCGTGAACGACAGCATGTTGCCAAGAGTTCAGCCCTCATTTTCAAAATTTGGTGTAACCAAGGGGCTTTCATTTTTACCAGATGGAATCCCGATCACTGGAATGATCGGGGATCAGCAGTCGGCATTGCTTGGACAAGCCTGTATTCACGAAGGACAAGCAAAGTGTACTTACGGGACCGGTGCTTTTCTATTAATGAATACCGGTTCAAAGCTCAAAAAAAGCAGACACCGGTTGTTATCTACAATTGCTTGGACCACTGAAACTGGTGAAACAACGTACGCTCTCGAGGGTAGCGCTTTCATGGCAGGTGCCACCATTCAATGGCTTCGTGATGGCTTGAATATCATTTCAACATCAGCTGAAGTAGAAGTACTTGCCTCAGAGGTCTTGTCGAGTGAAGGAGTGATGTTGGTTCCGGCATTCACCGGATTAGGAGCGCCGGATTGGAATCCACATGCACGTGCCGTGATCACCGGCTTAACCAGAGGTTCAACAAAAGCACATATCGCAAGAGCAGCACTCGATGGAATCGCCTTTCAAAACGTTGATCTGCTTCACGCGATGGAAAAAGATCTGGGTGGCAAGTTGTCTTCACTGAATGTTGATGGTGGAGCCAGTAAAAATAATCTGCTGATGCAGATTCAGGCTGATTTGCTTGGATGCCGGTTAATGAGACCAGTGATCACCGAGACAACATCACTCGGTGCTATTTTCGCTGCAGGCATAGGGGCAGGAATCTGGAAAACAGTTGAAGAGATCACTGGAGTTTGGAAGCTTGAGCATGAGTTCAAGCCGGTTATAGGCGAAGAAGAGCGTTCCGTTCGATTGAAAGAATGGGAAATAGCAAAGAGCAAAACTTAATTATTCAAGCCAAACCTTATACCTTTTTGAAGTGGTTTCGGCTTCAAAAAGTACCTGTGAAATATAGCCACTTCTAATGGCAGAATCGCGAATTTCAGATATTGAAATTCCTTTGGCTCGAATCGTTTCCTTTACTTCATTGGGAATCATGGCATCGAGATCGATTACCGATGTGGCTGGAAGTTCGAGATAAACCTTTTCAAGTCCATTTTCATTAACCTTGATTCTCAACTTTGTTAGAATTGTTGGCTCAGAGTTTGGTTGATCGGTCATGGGTTCAAGTAGTTTAAGCGCATCTAGCCAACCGTTTAGCCCACGAATCAACATCAGAAACCATGGTGGTCCTGATGTTCTGAAGTTCCACTTGTTTTGGCCGAGTAGGGAATTGATCCGTTCCTGAAGTTTCCATTGGGAAGGTTTCCATTGATCCGGGTTGCGGATTGGTTCAAATAATAGTGAACAAAGCTCTTTCAATTCACCTTTAATCGGTAACAGCTTTCTCCTGTTAAATCCAAGTTGTTCGAGCAAATCAAGATACTCGACAGAATCATCGGTTTCAAGAGTTGATAATTTTCTAAGCACCAATCGTAATTCAGCTGATAGTTGTAGTGTTGCGCCAAAATCATAAAAAACGATTTGTGCTTTCTCTCTTCTGAATCCCCAGTTTTTTCCATGAAGATCTGTATGAATAAGACCAAAATCAAGAACACCTTTCAGGAAAAAATCTTTAAGACACTCACTGTAATAGTTTTTTTCTTTTTGTGAAAAATCGATAATTTTGGAAATTCTCAACGAAGGTTCAAAAGTTTGCACTAAAACCGATTGTGTACTGAGAGTGGAAAATACTTTTGGAATGACAAAGCGGAAATCATTCGACCATGCGTTTGCGAAAAGCTGCTGTGAGCGCGCTTCCTTTTCGTAGTTGATTTCTTCTGAGAAAAAATCATTTAAGAATGAAGAGTATTCTTCATTATCGATTTTAAAGGCATCCGGGGCTGGCAATGCAGACATTGAACCCAAAACCAGTTTCAACTGTTGGGCAATATCTCGTTCAATTTGGGGATATCTGATTTTAATAGCAACAGATTCACCTGAGTTGAGTGTTGCCTGATGAACTTGACCGATTGATGCCGTGATTGCATGTGAATCAATCGTTTGTATCTGAGTGGATAGTTCGGGAGCTTCCACTTGAATGATTGCTTTCACTTCCTCTAAAGTCATTGGGTTTGGAGTTTTGTTCTCGGTTTCGAGATCAGCCCCAAACTTCATGGTCAGGATTTGCCCCATTTTTGCTGGAATGCCTGGAAGATTTCCCAATTCTCTTAATAAATAACGTCGACTTGCGTCCTTGTTGAACTTGCCCAAAGCAAATGTTGCTATGCCGATTTTTGAAAATTGTATGACTTTACCCAAAGCGGAGCTGGGATTATGAGAACTCATTTTTTCTGGTAGGCGATCACGCCTTCGAGATTTGTTTGAACAAGACGTTCTGAAATGCCCAAGGCACTTTCACTGGCGCCTAAAATCAGAAAACCACCCGGAACAAGGCAACGCTCAAGTTTTTGAATAATCGCTTTTTTCCGTTCTTGGTCTTGATAGATCAAAACATAGCGGCAGAAAATGATGTTGAACATTCCCATACCGATGTAAGGCTCAAGTAAGTTGAGTTTTGAATAATTAACAAGATTTTTGACTTCTGATTTCAGTTGCCATTGATCATCATCGGTTTTTGTGAAATTTTGGGTGATTCTTGAAGGAGTTAATCCCCGTTGAATTTCAAGATTCGAATATTTACCACTTCTGCAGCGGGCAAGTGCATGATCTGCAATGTCAGTTCCAACAATATCAAATCGAGGTCCGGTTGGATTTGCTTTCGAAAACTCATTCGCCAATATTGCGACCGAATAAGGTTCCTGTCCGAAGCTTGAAGCGGCACACCAAATTCGATAGTGGATCGGTTTTGGCGTCATGGTTAGGATTTGTGGAAGGATCTGCTTTTCTACGGCATTAAAAACTTTCGGGTCTCTAAAAAATGAAGTTTCGTTATTCGTCGCAATATCTAGCAGGTACTGTTTAAAATCGCCGAAAATACCGTCTCTTAATGATTTATCATAGACTTCTTCAGCAGTTTTCAAGTTGAGGAACAATGCAATTTTTTCAATGCGTTGTTCAAGTTGAAAATAGTTCATGGGTGCATAGACAATACCGAGTTCTTTTTCAATATAGTCAGCAAAAAATTTTAATTGTGGTTCTGTCAGCCCCATGGCTTAAACGCTCCATTCGATTCCGTACTGTGTTTAATAATAGCTCTTATTCGTTCTTGCGTAAATGCCATTAAGATAAAAAGTCGAGATCGAATTTAGTAATTTCAACCGCAGCAGCTATTTTTTCATAATTTTTTTTGAGATCGGTATCTAGCATCAATTCATCTTCATTTTGACCCGTCTGCAATTTGACGGATAACTGCCAGAGAAAGTCGATAGCATCCAAATTCACTTTTCCGATTCTTGTGATGAATTCTTCATTGATATTGGAGGCTGGAGTAGCGAGGATTTGATCCATCATCCCTTCCATGCAGTTTAAGACATTTTCGCTCATTTTAGCTGAAGCATTTCTTGCTGCAGTGACCAGAGCGTGTAGATGGTCTTTAAGGGTGGTCATGACAGAGATTGAAATTCCACCATTTTGAAGCTGATCAAGTGCATTTTCAATCATCTTCTTTTTGTCTTCGGTGAATAACTGACAATAACCAGAATAAGTGGAAGATAAAACAGAGGTGGGTGATGAATCGGTCTGTTGAATCGGTTCAATGTCTTCAATGTCTTCAATTTTTTCGATTGGTTCGACAGTAAGTGAGCCTGATTCAATCGAGTCTTTTACATCGCCCAAAAAATCATCAAGCGCATGAGTGATGGTTTCAAGCTTTGCCGCTTCCATATCAATTAAGATCTGTACCAAAGGTGTTCTAAGTTCGTCTGAAATCTTTTCAAATTGCTTCGAAAGGTTATCATTCCAAATATTCAATTCCTTTGCTGCTTCAATGAAACCCGAATGATTTTCATTTTGAAATTTCATGATTTTAAATAATTGGTCTGGTCTCATTAGCTTTTTATTGTAAGCCATCTCAGCCATCCCAGGTAGCTTGGACGTTTGACGGATCAAAGCTGCCACCATTTGTTCGGTCGAGACGATGTTTCGTTCAATCAAATATTCACCGAATAATTTCATGTGATGAATTCCCCCTAGAAGGTCATTTTGTTGATCATTGCCTGAATTTGATGGAGGCTTCCGATGCTATCATGCAAGCCTGCATTGAAGATCGCTCCTGGCATTCCAAAAACTACGCAACTTTCCTTGTTTTGAATCATGATACCGCCTGCGGCTTTTTTAATTGCTCTTGAACCAACGAGTCCGTCTTCACCCATGCCGGTCAGTACGAATGCCATTGAACGGGATCCATAATGATCTGCTGCTGATTCGAACAAGGTATCTGCAGAAGGTCTTACAGAATTTCTAGGTGGATTTTGATCTAATTTGAAGAGTGTTTGAGCCTGAATTCGTTGGAAAGAAACATGGTAATTTCCCGGAGCGATATAAATATGTCCTGGCTTTACCGGTTCGCCGTGAACAGCTTCGGTTGTTTCAATGCCTGAAATGGTTTTAATTCGTTTTGCAAGCGATGTAGTGAACATTGCCGGCATGTGTTGTGCTATGACGATTGGTATTCGAAGAGGATGTTGTATCCCAGTCAGTACCTGTTCAAGTGCCGGAGGGCCACCTGTAGAAGAACCAATCACGATTATTGAAGGGATAAAGGTGTCTAAGTTCTTTTTGGCAACTTTAATTGAGTCACTTGAATTACTTAGGGTACCAGGTGAATAGGATTGTGAAGTGATTGCCGGTTTACGATCAATGCCCTGGTTTTTTTTGAATTGAAGAATTTTTGGCAATAACTCATCACGAATGCGGACTGACGCATTCTCAAAAGTCGCTCCTTCACCGCTTGGTTTAGCAACAAAGTCATCAGCACCGGCTTCCAGTGCGTCAAGAGTCGCTTCAGAGCCGCGAGTGGTAGCGGATGAAAAAACAATGATTTTTACTGGAAAACCGGCCTTTTTAATTTCTTTGATGGTTTCAAGTCCGGACATTTCGGGCATTTCCATGTCTAGTGTGATCAATTCAACACCCGATGTTTGAGCAAGTTTTTGTAATGCGATCTTACCATTATTGGCAGCACCGACGACCTCAATCAAGGCGGAACCTTCCAGTGCCGCCTTGATTTGAGAGCGAAATACAACCGAATCGTCGACTATGAGTACTCTCATTAGATTTCCATTTTTCTGACTAGATCCTTGAGGCGGCTTGCAAGATCATGAAGACCTCGAGAAGCTTCCAGAGTTTGAGCGGCACCAGTAGAGCTTTCCTGAGCAGCTCCTGCAACGGTACGAACAATGTTTGTAATTCCTTCAACAGCACCACTTGATTCCTGCATGACTCGGCTGACTTCGTTTGAAGTTGCAGTTTGTTCTTCAACTGCTGCAGCGATAGTAAGTGAAATGTTGTTGATTTGTTCAATGACTTTAGAAATTGAACCAATCGCGCTGACAGCACCTTTTGAACTTTCCTGAATTGCACTGATTTTCGTTGTTATTTCTTCAGTTGCCTTGGCCGTTTGCTTCGCTAGTTCTTTTACTTCGTTTGCAACTACTGCAAATCCCTTACCAGCATCACCGGCACGAGCCGCCTCGATGGTAGCATTCAACGCTAATAAGTTGGTTTGTTGAGCAATCGAACTAATGACTTTAATTACATTTCCGATTTCCTGACTTGCTTCGCCAAGTTGATTGATGGTGAGGTTCGTCTCAGTCGCTTTCTTCATTGCTTCTTTTGAAATTCCTGCAGCTTCCGAAGATGAGCGGGAAATTTCTTTGATCGAAGCAACGAGTTCTTCTGTATTGGTTGCAACGGTTTGAACACCTTTTGAAACCTCTTCAGAATTTGCGGCAGCAGTATTTGATTTTTCTGATGTCATAATCGCATTTTTTGACATTTGAGTCGCTACGGCTGATAGCTCTTCTGCGGCAGATGCAAGCTGTTGTGAAGTCTGGTCAAGTGACTCAGAAAGCTGCATTTTGAGGGTAATCAATTCCCATGTAACCATGGGCCCAAGGTAGTTTTTGTTTTTGTCGTAGATTGGTGAAACTAACAGATCCATGATCTGATCACCAACGCGAATCTTCGCACGATGTGGAAGGTTTCTTGGATCTGAAAGCATCCGGCGTTGTTTTTCGGGAGCCTTATGAAATACGTCAATAGAGCTTCCTACAATACGATCAACAGGAATCGGAAGAACCTTCTCGATTGATTTCAGAGTGTCTCTGCTTTTTGGATTCATATAACTGATTTTGAAATCCATCGTGCAGGTCATGGTATTGATCGGCGAGTTTTCCATCATTGATTGAACACGTGCCACTTCATTTTCCAGTTTTAATTTTTCAGTCACTACATCCCAAGTCACCATCGGGCCGATATAATCGCCATCCGCATTGTGTACTGCAGTAACCAAAAGATCGAGTTTTTCAGGTCCGACATCAATGATAGTACGATGCGGAAGATTTCGATCGTTTGATAGCATTCTGCGTTGATGTGCCGGGTTCTTGTGAAAATGATCATAGCTTGAGCCGACTATTTCATCCACAGAGATTGCCAAATGCTCTTCAATGCTGGTCAGTGTTTTACGGCTTTTATCGTTGATGTAGGTGATGATACCAGTTTTATCGGCAAGCATGATGTTAATTGGAGCAGAATCGATCATTGAAAAGAGTAGATCCTGACCCATATTGGCTGCATTGTTGCTGTCATTGTTTTTCTTGTTTTTGTTTTGTGTAACTTCCATTGTTTTCTCCTTGTTTTATTGATTTATAGTGTTGTTAATTTGATTTTCGTTTCCAGTTTTTGTGATGAATTCGACAATTCGTTCTACGTCGATCACACTGATCAGATTACCCGGGATCATATAGACGCCTTCGATGTATCTTCGTACATTCTCAGGAACCGTATCTGGAGCTGGCTCGAAGTTCTTACTTTCTAGTTCCATAACATCGCCAATTCTATCGACGAGAAAGGAGACAAGAATATCAGATATTTTACAGACAACATTCATCTGTTCATCTGGTGTTTTTTCATTCAATTCGAATAGATCGCTTAGTTGAATTGCTGTCGAGATCTGTCCCCTCAGGTTGATCAGGCCTTTTACATATCCAGGGGCTAGCGGTACTCTGGTCATTGGTAACGCCTTGGTGATTTCCTGAACTTTCATCACATCGATTCCATACAATAGATTTGCGATATAGAACGTCGAAAACTGTCTTGTTTCATTCATATTGTTCATGCGTTTCCTCCGATCATGCTTGATACTGCAGACAATAATTTTTCCGGATTTAATTTTTCAAGATAGGTGTCAAAACCAGCTTTCATTCCATCTTCAATATCCTTGTCACGGAAACGGGTGGTTAAGGCAATGAGTGGAGTGGTTTTATACTTGGGTCTTTTTCTAAGTTCGCGGGCAAATGAAAGACCATCCATGTTCGGCATTTCAATATCTGAGATGATGACATTAAAGTGATCACTTCCGCTTGAATCAATGATTTCTAGAGCCCGCTTTCCGTCTTCTGCGAGGGTAATGTCATAGCCAGCGTCAGTTAATACTTTTGAAACATGTCTTCTGAAGAAGACCACATCATCGGCAAAAAGAATTTTAAGTTTTTTATTCTTCATTTCCCGATTCATGGTTCTGATTTCTTCGATCGTCGTACTCCTCGTTAGCGGCTTTCCGGTTACAACTTGTTCGATCAATCCAAGTGCATCTACTACTGCAACGACTTTTTGCTGGTGAATCAGGTTTCCGAGAATTCCAGGTCGATCACGGATGCTATCATCAATTTGTTGATCAATCGTGACGATATCCTGTATTTCATTTACTTCGACGCCATAAAGTTTACCTGATTTTTGAATGACCAGAACTGGAAGCTTCTCTTTTGCGACACTGATTGCACTTTTCTTAGAATAGCCTAATATCTGATTCAGACTAAGAATAGGAAGAATTGTTCCTCTATAGCGAACGACCTTTTGATCTCCTGTTTGTTCGATATCTTTGATGCTGAATTCTTCAAGTCTATTGATCAGACAAAGAGGTATCGAGTGGATTACTCCATTGTCTAGTTCAAACAATAAAAATTCCTGAGTATCAGTAAATAACTTTCTCTGTTCGATCGCTTTCAAGTGTTGTTCGTCAGTAAGATTTTTCTTTGTATTGATTTTACAAGTCGTAGCGATTCCAATCACATCAAGTATTAGTGCAATAGTGCCATCGCCCAAAATGGTTGCGCCTGAAAACATGATAAGATGCTTAAGGAAAGAGCTGAGCGGTTTAACGACGATGTCGGTGGTATCAAGAATTTCATCTACAATTAAACCGAAATATTCTTTTTCTACGCTGAGAATGACTATATTAGTAACATCGCCCTGTTTGATTCCAGTTGAGTTTTTATGAACAACATTTCTAAGATCAATCAATGGTAGAAGCACATCACGTAGCCTGAACATCGGGCTTCCTTGCAAAAATTCAATCTTATTTTGAGTGTCATTTTTTTCAATTCGTACTAGTTGAACGAGTTTGACTTGAGGAATGGCGAACTTTTCACCGCCACTTTTAACCATAAGTGCAGGAACAATTGCCAAAGTAAGAGGGATTTTTAATCGAATCGTTGTGCTTTTTCCGGTAATAGTTGAAAGTTCTACTGAACCGCCTACTTTTGCGATGTTGGTTTTGACAACGTCCATTCCAACACCACGTCCTGAAACCGATGAGACTTGATTGGCTGTGGTGAATCCAGGCATGAAAATCAAGTTGAAGATCTCTCGTTCCTGCATGCGTTGGCTTTGTTCAGCAGTGAGAATTCCTTTTTCAATGGCTTTTGCAATGATCTTTTTGCTGTCTAAGCCTCGTCCGTCATCTGAGATCTCAATGACAACTTGTCCGCCCTCATGAAATGAACGGATAAGAAGATGCCCATTATCGGGTTTACCAGTTCTGATTCTTTCTTCTGGAAATTCAATTCCATGGTCACATGAGTTTCTCACCAAATGGGTGATCGGATCTTTAATTGCTTCAAGCAAGGTTTTGTCGAGCTCTGTTTCAGATCCCTCTAAGGTCAAATCAATCTTTTTCCCCAGTTCTCTTGAAACATCCCTTACCATGCGTTGAAACTTGCCGAGAACTGAACCGATTGGTTGCATTCGGGTGTTCATGACTTCGGTTTGAAGATCAGATGTTACAACGTCGAGATTTTTACTGAGACTCAATAGCTCAGATTCTTCGTGTTTATTTCTATATTGAAGAAACTGATTTCTAATTAAAACCAGCTCGCCAACCAGATTCATCAGTTTATCCAGTAGAGGTACAGGAACGCGAATGCTTGTGTCAATTTGATTGGTGTTGATTGCTTCTGCAGGTTGAGCCGACTGAGTTTGTTGAATCTCAACAGTGGTAGGACTGATTTTTTTATGGAATACAGGTTTTTCTTCATCCTCTTTATGAGTTTTTGTCTCTGGTTTAACAGAGGTTGAATCGGGTTGAGGAACGGATTGAGGTGCGAGTTGTGGAGGCGTTTGAATTGCTACCACTTCTTCAATTATTTGTTGTTCGGAATCGTTTTTATTGTTTGCGATAGCTCGATGATTTTCTAACCATGCAGGCATATCTTTATTCAAGCGAAAGCTAGCACCATATTGTTTTGTTGCGGCATCTACCAGTAAACCTACCCAACGAATGACTTCCTTTTCAAATGACTGATCTTGTTCATTGGTTAGAACGCCTTTTAACATTCGTAATAGTAAATCGAGTGAACCAAGACAACATTCGATGAGTCGAGGTGAAATTTCGATATCAAGTTTCCGGATAGGATCCAGAACAGCTTCCATGACGTGCGAAAGAAGAGCAATTTTATGAAATCCAAATAACTGAGAATTGCCTTTGAGTGTGTGAACATCACGATAGATCGCACCTATCGATTCCTTGGTGGAGCCGCCCTTTTCAATCTTTTGCAATAGATCGGAGACGCGATGAAGGATTTCTTCGCCTTCACTGATAAATTCATTCAAAACGCCGTCCATTGTGTTCATTGTTGTTCCGGTTCCATGGAATATTTAAATGCCAACCATTCAAGTCTATGCTAACAATATATTTTGTGAATAAAAAAAATGTAAAATCATATCTCGGAATTGGCGTCATTGTATTGTTGTTTACCTATGCGGTCGGCACTGTTTATATGACTATTGCCGCCTTCAATTATTTAATAATTCTTGCTGGTTTTCTGCTGAGAAAAGTGAATCGGCGTATTCACGTCACGTTACTTTCTTTAGGAATTCTTTTCGATTTGTCATTGGTGTTGCTTCTTGAATTTCAGAGAGACGCAATTGCAACTGCAGTAAGTTTGAAGTTATCTCCATTGAATCAAGCTCATATCTACTTTTCAAGCTTGGCAACCTTACTTTATATACCGATGGTGATTACCGGCATCATGATTTTAAAAAAGGAACGCTGCAGAATCTGGCACCGTCGATTAGGATACGGGACCATCTTTTTTAGAACTCTTGGATTTTTGTTGATGTTCTCAATGCTCACGCCAAAAAACTAACGATTTAAATAAGACTTTGTTTTTCATCAAGAACAACCGATAGGAATGTCGGGAGTCTTTATCACGATGAATAAAAACAATAAACCATTTTCAGTACTTTGTGTTGATGATGAAGATGATTTTCTGATTTTGCTTGAGGAATCAATCAAGGAATTTGGCTACAATATTTTGAAAGCCAGTTCTGGAATGGAAGGTTTGCAAATCCTTCAGCAAAAACAAAATGAAGTGGTTTTGATTATTTCTGATATTCAAATGCCAGAAATGAATGGATATGATTTTAGAAAAAAATGTCTTGAATACCACTCTGAAATTCCATTTGTTTTCTTGTCAGGCTATATCAGCCGAGAAGAGGCATTAAAAGCTGTTGAGTTAAAGGTAGCTCGGTTTGTCGATAAACCGGTTGATTTCGCGGCGATTGAAAAAATTCTGAAAGAAGTTACGGTTGATCGAATTGCGTCTTTGAAAGAAGATCGTGAACTTCTGGAGGGCTTCGTTTCAGATGCCGAAGGACTACTGGAAGAAATGGAAGCGATTTTGCTTTCAATGGATAGTGGGGCAACTGACTCTGAATCAATTAATCGTATTTTTGCGATTGCACACACCATAAAGGGTTCAAGTGGTTTCTTCAAACCTGATACGATTCACCGTTTTACTCACAAATTTGAAGACTTTTTAACTCCTTTTAAAAAAGAAAACCGCGAGTTGAATTCCAGTGCGATCAGCGTTTGTCTCAAATCATTAGATGTGATCAAGCAATTGTTGGCTGGTATGATGGATGGTTCGATTGGGACGTTTTCGCTAGATGAATTACTAGGGTTGTTTGAGGTAAGTAAGGTTTCGTTATCAACCCAGGCGAATTCGAGCAGTGAACCAAAAAACCAAAATGCAAAGGCATCCGAGGCCAAAGTAAAAGAAGAAGTTCGAGTCGGTATCGATATTCTTGATCAGTTTATGGAACTCAGTGGTGAGATTACGGTTATTCGAAACGTGGTCAATAAACAGATGAGAAAAATTGAAAAACAATTCAGTGGTAACAAAGATGTTGCGCTTTTGACTACGATGATTGACGAGATGCTCAAGGTCAATGGTACCCTCCAGGATAAAGTTGTTGAACTGAGAAAAGTTCAGCTTAAAAACGTGGTAAGACCTTTGCATCGTACGATTCGCGACCTGAGTGATTCGCTGAAAAAAGACATACACCTGGAAATCACCGGTGAAAACCTGAAGGTTGATACATCGATTGCTGAAGTGTTGGGTTCTTCCTTGATTCACATGGTTCGAAACAGCGCCGATCACGGTATTGAGATGCCAGCTGACAGGGAAAAAGCCGGAAAAGAAAAAACCGGAACAATTCACATCAAGGCAAAGCAAGTTTCTGATTTCATTCATGTTGAATTATCCGATGACGGTAAGGGGTTGAATCGTGAATTGATCAGAAAGAAAATCGTAGAAAAGAATTTAAGAAAGCAAGAAGAAGCTCAAAAAATGAGTGATGCTGATATTTTTTCCATGATATTTGAATCAGGTTTCAGTACTGCTGCATCGGTCACCGATGTTTCCGGTCGCGGTGTTGGAATGGATATGGTTAAGAAATCGATTTTGAAAATCGGTGGAAAAATTGATATCAAATCAACTGAAGGAAAAGGAACTAAGTTCTTTTTTACTCTTCCTGTTCCAAAATCAGTGACGATTGTAGCATCATTGTTGATTCAGGCTGACCAAGGTATTTATTCACTTCCACAAGATGCGATCGTACGAGTGATGACTTTAAATGCATTGGAAAAATCGGAAGATCAATGGAGTATCCGAAAATTAGCTGGTGCTGATGTGTTGGAGATTTCAAATCAAATTCTTCCACTGGTTGACTTGGGCCGTGCATTTCACTCAGACAATCAAGTTCGCAAATTATCGAAAACCCTTTCATCTCGGGATGGCTATATAGTTGTATTGAATTCAAATGGTTTTGAATTCGGAATTCGAGTGGATGACGTTCTTGATTTAGAGGATTCCGTAGTGAAAAAACTTGGAAACCACATGAAGAATCTCTCTCATTTTGCAGGAGCTACATTCTTAGGTGAAAACCAGGTGGGTTTGATTCTTGATATAGCAGGCCTTGCAGGTCTCCAGGGTATCAAAGCTGATGACATGAACTCAGTACGAAAAGAAACACAAGATGAAGCCGCTAAAGCAAACCAGACAAGAAAAGATGTTCTCTTGCTAGATATCGGTGTCCCTGGTGTATGGGGGGTCGAGCTGAATCAAGTTGGAAGACTTGAAAAAGTCTTTAGAAAAGACATTCAGTTTAGCGGCAATCAGCCTGTATTGATTTATCGCGATAAACCAATGCCACTGCATTGTCTTGGAAACCTACTCAAGTACAGTCAACAATCTTGCGAGTCATCTATTACCGGTGATGAGTTCAATGTTTTAGTCATCGATCAAAACGGAAAAACGATCGGTTTTATTGTTAAACAAGTGATTGATCTTGTTAGTGCAATTGGTGAGGTCATTCCGCTTTTGGAAATGAAGCCTGGAGTATTGGGTGGAATGATCATTAATGATCAGACGGTTACGATGCTTTCACTAAAAGATGTCATGATTGCATCAGGATTAGTGCAGGTTGGTGAGTCAAAAACTCAACAGTCTAATGCAGCCTGATGTTGATGATGTGATTCGAAACTGCTTTATCAGCCGTAAATATTATTAGATAATGTAAATGTAGAAATGTTTTCTAAGGGAGAAATAAAATGTTCAGTCCAGATACACATGTTTTGGTAGTAGATGATATGATGACCATGAGAAAGCTTGTAACCAAGTCTTGTAAAGAGCTTGGTTTTACAAAGATTACCGATGCCGCTGACGGCGCTCTTGCATGGGCTGCGATTCAGGAAGCAAATCCTCCAATTGGACTCATCATTTCAGACTGGAACATGCCTAACACCAGTGGGCTTGATCTCTTAAAACGTGTTCGTGCCGATGGCCGTTTCGGTAAAATACCTTTTATCATGGTTACTGCCGAAGCAGAACAACATCAGATCATGGAAGCAGTCAAATCAGGTGTAAGCAATTACGTAATTAAACCTTTTACAGCTGATATTTTAAAAGAAAAGCTGGAAGCGGTTCATAAGAAGATTTCAGCGGCCTGAGATCATGCCCCAGATCGATGCCTCTTTTTTTAAGCCTTTCGTTGAAGGGACGTTAAAGACGTTTCAAGTGCAATGCAAGACGGATGCATCGCATGGGGCTCCCTTTATCAAAGGCACGAAGCCAGAACCCATTTTTGCAATTGCAGGTGTCATTGATATTTCCAGTTCGACATTCTGTGGAAGAATCTCGCTTTGTTTAACAGAAGCAGTTTTCCTCGGAATGATGGAACGAATGCTCGATGAACCGTTCAAGGAAATTACTCCCGAGCTCCAAGACGGTGTTGCCGAGTTGCTGAATATGATATTTGGTCAGGCTAAAGTGGTTTTAAACGAACAGGGGCATACCATTCAAAAAGCAATTCCAACTGTTTTAAGGGCGGATCAATTGGTTGCGACGCAGGCAAAAGTAGTGGTATTGCCTTTCAATACCGACCTTGGAATTTTTCACATCGAAATTCAATCAGATTCCTGATCAGATTTTTGATCGTAGTTCACTGACATGCTGAATTCCGACCAACGAAATTCCCTTGGTCTTTTTGGCGCGGTCCATTTGAGACCAGGGAAGAACTACTTCTTTAAAGCCAAGTTTTTTAGCCTCATCAATTCGTAATTCGATTTGAGAAACTTTTCGGACCTCACCGGTTAATCCCACTTCCCCTAAAAATACAGTTGATGAAGGGATCGGTCTTTCAATGATTGATGACAAAATCGCAGCCATTGACGCCAAATCACAAGCCGGCTCGGACAGCTTCAAACCACCGGCAACATTGAAAAACAGGTCATGATTCAAGATCGGTGCTTCAGCATGCTTTTCCAGTACGGCGGTCAGAATCGCAAGCTTTTGAGAATCAAGACCAACCGAGGTTCTTCTTGGTGTTCCGTAAGGTGAAGGTACACAGAGCGCTTGAAGCTCGACCAGTAATGGGCGTGAACCTTCCATTGTTGCAACGATTGCAGTACCGACCGCTTCTTGTGAGCGTTCACTTAAAAATAGCGATGAAGGATTTGCGACATCACTCAAGCCCTCTGATGTCATTTCAAATACGCCGAGTTCGTTGGTGTTTCCGAAACGGTTTTTTACCGTGCGAAGAAGTCGCATGGTTTGACCCTGTTCGCCTTCGAAATAAAGTACGGTATCAACCAAGTGCTCTACGATTTTCGGGCCCGCGATGGCACCGTCTTTAGTCACATGGCCGACGAGCCAGACCGCGATGCGTGCTGATTTTGCTAGGTTCATCAGCCTTGATGTGACTTCGCGAACCTGACTTACCGTTCCTGGTGCCGACTCGATAAAACCAGTCGAAAAGGTTTGAAGGGAATCCATGATAAGTAGAGAAGGATTGGTTTCTTTTACGAGATTAAATACTTTTTCAAGTTGTGTTTCGGCCGCGAGAAAAATTGAATTTGAATTTTCAATCTTCAGACGTTTTGCTCGGGATTGAATTTGCTCGAGCGATTCCTCGCCACTGACATAAAGCACATGTTTTTCTGGATTGCTTTGCATGAATCCGTCAGCGACTTGAAGAAGTAAGGTGCTTTTACCGATTCCTGGGTCACCGCCGATGAGTACAAAACCATCGGGAACCATTCCTCCACCCAATACACGATCAAGTTCTTTAGAGTGCGTGATTGATCGATTAGAAAACCCTGGTCTTAGATTCGAATTTTCGTCACCGAGTTTGATCAGATTTGAAGTTGTTTTACCAGGAACTTGAAATTGGTCGCGAACAGCGGCAATCGAGTTGTCTTTTGTGTTAACGATTTTTTCTTCAACAAGCGAATTCCAGCCACCGCATTCGGGACATCTTCCCAGCCATTTTGAAGTAGAAAAGCCACAACTTTGACAGCTGTACTGCGTCTTGTTTTTCATGCAGCTACTTTATCACTAGATACAATGCGTTAGTCAAAAATTCATTCAAGTCAATTCTTGCCCGCTCCGATTGGTTCATTGACACCCGTTTTTTTTGAAAAGGAGTAAGGGCATGAAAGTACTGAAATTGATGATGCTGGTTTTGACGATGTGTGTGCCTGCAATGGCGCAAGCGCAGCAACCTCTATTGATGAATATTCGTTCAGCTGAAAATTTTTCAAATCAGCAATACAACAAACTGATGCAGGCAAAAGAACTGGTTGAGATGATCATCAACAGTGCCGCATTCAAAAGCAGGGTTTTGAGTTTCTCATCCAATGGAGTTCAGGGTTTTGTTCAAAATAATGGCATGAGCAATCAGCAGATATTTGATTATCTCATGAGTGGGGCAGAAAAGTATCCTGCCCAAACCGTTGCCGATCACTTCATGGATTATGATTTGGTTCTCTATAAGCCAAAGTGGTACCAAAGTAAGAAGGTTCTTGGTTATACCAGCCAAGACACCAGCATCATTCATATCAATAAAAAGTTTTTCAACGATGCTGAAATCAATCAAATTGCGATGAATCTGGTTCACGAATGGACCCACAAAATGGGTTTTGGTCATGACTTTAAACGTACAGCCCGCCGACCGTCTTCCGTGCCCTATGGTATTGGCTATATCATCCGTGATCTAGGAAATAAGATGTACGGCATGAACATGTCTGAAGAGATGGATTGCAACCATTAATTTGAAGCCATACTTCTAAATTCTGATTCGTCGATGACTTTCACACCCAATGATCGGGCTTTTTCAAGTTTGCTCCCGGCTTCTTCACCCGCAAGTACATAATCTGTTTTTTTCGAAACGCTTGAAGAGACTTTGCCTCCGCGATCTTCAATGATCTTGGTGGCGTCACTGCGATCAAGGCTCGGCAACGTGCCGGTGAGTACAAAAGTTTTTCCTGCAAACACCTGAGGTGAAGCAGAGGCTTTCGGTTCAATCGGAGTGATTTTTTGAAGGAGTTCATTCAGTTCAGCTTGAACTTCCTCATGGCCGAAGTGTTCGACCAGTGAACGGGCCATTTCTTCGCCCACACCATCTACCTCAAGAAGTTCTTCAGTGTTTGCATTGCGAAGTTTATTCAGTGATTTGAATTTCTGTGCCAGTAGCTTTGCCGTTGTTTCGCCAATATGACGAATGCCTAGGCCGAAAATTAAACGATAAAGATCAGGTGTGCGGGCAGCTTCAATTGCATTCAATAGTTTGTGAGAAGATTTATCGGCAAACCCTTCGAGAGCAAGTACATCATCGAACTCAAGTGAAAACAGATCTGATAGGTGTTTCACCAAGCCGGCATCGACCAGTTGTTCGACAATCTTGTCGCCAAGACCTTCGATATTGAGAGCATCTTTCTGAGCAAAGTGACGAACCCGTTCTTTTAATTTCGCGATACAGTTTTTACCACTACAACGGGTAACGGCTTCACCTTCCGGTCTTATTGCTTTTGATCCGCAGACCGGGCAGTGATCGGGAATCTTGAATCGGCGTTCATCGCCCCTGCGTTTTTCCTTGATCACTTCCACCACTTCAGGAATCACATCGCCTGCACGTTGAATAACGACATGATCGCCAATGCGAATGTCTTTGCGGTCAATTTCATCTTGATTGTGAAGAGTCGCGCGTTTTACCCAAACGCCACCAACACTCACCGGTGTCACGATCGCAACCGGAGTTAAAGCACCAGTGCGACCGACTTGAACCTGAATGTCTTCAACCAGGGTCATGCTTTTTTTCGGAGGAAATTTGAATGCAATCATTCCGCGTGGAGAACGTGCAACAAAACCCGCCGCTTGTTGCTGTGAAAATGCATTGAGTTTAACCACCACACCATCAATTTCGTAGGGAAGATCTTCGCGCATTTCACCGATTGATTGGTAAAAGGAAGTGACTTCATCGGCCCCTTTGCAGATTTTCTTGTGCTTGCCGATCGGTAAGCCCCATTCTTCAATCAACTCTTCAAAGGCGGCCATTGTTTTTGGAAGGGTAAATTCAGAGTCACCGGCAACGACTTCGCCCAAGCCATAAAAGAATCCAGTCAAAGGGCGTGATGCTGTAATTTTAGAATCAAGTTGTCGAAGTGAACCGGCTGCTGCATTCCGTGGGTTAGCGAAAGGTTTTTCCTCTTTTTTGACTTGTTCACGGTTCAGCTTTTCAAAGTCTTTGATCGATAGAATGATCTCGCCCCGAATTTCGATTCGCTCTGGCGGATTTTTGGTTTTCAAGTTGAGCGGAATCGAGCGAATGGTCTTGATGTTTTGAGTGACATCTTCTCCAATCTCTCCATCACCTCGGGTGGCCGCTCGAACCAATGTTCCTTTTTCATAAACGAGGTTGATCGAAAGACCATCAAATTTCAATTCGGCAAAGTATTCGAGTTTGGTTTTTGCGTCGGCATCAATAAAACGGTGAACGCGTTCATCAAATGCGGTGAATTCTTCTTCGGTCAGTGCATTCGCCAATGAAAGCATGGGAACACCATGTTTTGATTTTTGAAACTGATCAAGAGCCTTGCCACCAACCCGTTGTGTTGGAGAATTGGGAAGAGCCCATTCTGGGTGTTCTGTTTCAAGTTTTTGAAGATTGCGAAAAAGAACATCATACTCGGCATCAGTAACGATCGGTTGATCGAGTACATAATATTGATAATCGTGTTTTTCGATTTCAGATGCGATTTCCTGCATCTTCTTTTGAACGTTCTTCTTTTCCATAATTCCCAGCCTGTCAGATTGCTAGAAATAATACAGAAGAGAAGGGCCCACGGACAGCACTTTTTGAGTGATCGATTCGCCGGTTGAGAAATCCATGGTCTGAGAATTCAATTTAATGCCAACTCTCAGATTCCATTGGTCTTTCAAGTGATAAACCCCAGCAAGTTGAAACATCAAGTCGCTTGCCGAAGACGGGTCACCATATGCAGGCGACCTGCAAATAGCGGTGTTGATCAGTCCGAGATCTAGATTCATCTGAATGGTGATCAGATTACGAAAAGGTAGTTCTCCGCCAATACCGATAAATAGGGATTCAAACGATGAGCCACCAGTCAGGTAAGTAGAGTCTGGAGAAAGAGCGTAGTTTGAGTTTTTATAGCCGAAATGAACCCAGCCGATAGTGTCAAAAATGGTGTTTGCGGGAAACAATGAGTAGCCCATTGCAAGTCGTAATTGAGTGAATGTGCCACTGAAGCTTGTGTTTACATCCGTGTTCGCGACCAGATCGGTTGGTGAATAACTGATCAAGGCAGCATGTGCTGATGCTTGAGCAAGAAAGCGGGAGTTGAACCAAAGTAGCCCATCAAGGTCCATGGTTTCGCTGATACCGCTACCACCGTATCGAGCAGTAGAGCTACCGGCTTCGCGTGAATAAATGCCCAGACCCAATCCACCAGAAAACCAGCCGAGTCGGGGAAGGTCTTTTTCATCTCCGCCATCAGCAGATTTTTTCGGTTCAGGCGGCGCGGGCAATACGTCTTTTACTTTTTGAAAACGGATGATGCTTTTGCCTTCTTCTGTATCAAGAATTTTTGCGAAGCTGATCGAGTCTTCGACTTGCTCAACCTGTGCACGACCAACCGGTACCCACTTCCATTCTTCAATGGTGTTCAGTTTTGGATGAATCTTCACCCCTTGAAGGGTTTCAATCACCAGAATCTCGTGCGGTTTTACATTTTGGTTTTTACCGATGTTAACCGTGATCATCTGGCCTTCGATTCCGGTCACCTGACCACGAAAAGGAAGCTTGCCGATCAACAGATCGAGAGCGTTTTGAATCGCAGCCGGCAACTCGCTGTTACGAAGTCCCGCCTCTTTACCCGGATCAACGAATCTGAATTCATAAGTCGAGAGTACCGTGCCTCTTGGAGCGTAAACCCACTCGAGGACAAAACGATAGGTTTCTGATTCTTTATAGACCTTGGTGCGAATCAAGCTCTCTACCAGGAATTTTTGGGCAATTTTTTTAAGGACTTCCGGTTTTTCAATCAGCGTTGAATAGGGAACCGCTGACTTGCCAAGAATTTCATTGATGGGTGCGATTTTCTTCACCAGAAAACGACTGTGGAGTTCGAAATATTTTGCATACTCCTGATCAAGAAATTCAGCAAAAATGTCATCAAGGTTGTCGCTTGATTTGAGCCAGGAAACCGATTCCAATTGATAAACACGGTCGTATTCGGGGCTTGCCACGGCTTTAGAGGCCACTGCAATTATCATCAAGGCAAAGAACGCGATTATTTTTGTGAAAGTTGTGACCATTTTTCCTCGTAGAATGCCAGTAGTGTTTTGAGTTCCGCGATTTCCTCATTCGCAGCCATCAGGCTCGATTCCAGAAATTTCATGCGAGACTCGATGTCCTTTTGGTTTACTTCGGGGACGGACTCGATGGTTGCACCGGCATGGTTGCGTGGAGCCACAAAAGTACCATCGTCCATGACGAGGTAGCGGCCTTCGATCAGCTTCCATGCGATTTTGTTTGATTTGATGTATCGACGAAGCGTGGAAAGGCTGATGCCTTTTTGAACGGAGAACTCCACTAGAGGGACCCAGTTGTGATCGACGATATTACTCACCATTTCATCATTCTATTTCTCAATGGTCAAAATTCAAGTACTCTTGAAGAGATAAGGGAAAATTCTATGGTCGCCACGCCCAAAAAAAGAATTCCGAAGAAGAAAAAAATCGCTCTGGTGCTTTCCGGGGGCGGAACCAAGGCTGCAGCCTTCCATATTGGCGTTGGCTACGCGCTTAAAGAGGCCGGATTTGAGTTTTATCAGGGCCTGAAGTCTGATCAGAATAACATTTCTCCGGGTGAGCGCGCCATTCAGACCTATGTGGGCTCAAGCGGTGGTTCATTCATTGCAACCTTGATGGCCACGGGTTACAGCCTTGAGAACATTTCAGCTTCCTTCATTGGTAATGGGAAAGACACGGGCGCAAAATTTTATCCCCGCAATCTGCCCAAGCTTCAATACATGAAGGTGTTCAAGATTCGCCCCGAATTGGCCAAAGAACAGGCCAATCAGTTTCAAACGATCAAAAACGTCATGGGCTCTCTCATTGATGGTCGTTTTCCATCGTTACTTCAGTTGAAGTGGCTTCGAATGACCGGTTTTTTCTCAACTCAGGGGCTTGAACAGTTTTTGCGTGAAGAAGTGCTGCCTTCGAATCGGTTTGAAGATTATCGTCCCGAGCTTTTCATCGTCGGTACTCAGTTGAACGAGGCCCGCAAGGTGGTCTTTGGTAAAAGCGAGTATCCTCCACCTGCGCACGACCCCAATGTTCTCTATATGAAGAGCATTAATATTTCAGACGCCATTGCGGCGAGTGCTGCACTTCCGGTGGTGTTCGCACCATACCCGATCATTCATGAGTCGGGCGACAAATACTATTATATAGATGGCGAGACGAGGGAGACGCTTTCAACCCATATCGCGGTAGATGCCGGAGCCGATCTTGTATTCCAAAGTTACACCCATCAACCTTATCGTTGGGTGAGGGAAGTCGGTTCGTTAACGAAGCTTGGTTTGCCGGCCATCGTGATTCAGGGCATTTACACTCTGCTCGAACAAAAAATCAATTCGATGTACGAGTCTTACCTTTCGAAAAAAACGGCGATGAGTTCAGTGGCGAAGTATTGCAAAGAAGCGGGTGTCGACGCCGAGATCACTGAAAAAATCATTCAGACCCTCGAAGCGGAACTCCATCAACGCCGTGATATTGATTTGATTCCGATTCATCCAGACCCGACCGACACCAAAACATTCATGGCCGAACACCTCACCTTGAATCCGAATAAGCTGGGTGAAATTGTGAAAGCTGGTTATCGCGCAGGCAAGCGCCGCCTCGCCGAGTTCGACTTCGAATAGGGTGCCTGACTACTTTCCTATGCTGGCCGCATTATTTTAATGAGTTAGGCATGCCCAGCTAAATATTCATTGGCACTTTAATTGATAAAGGGCATTTGCCCTATGCCAAGAAAACCATTAATTAGATCAACCGAGTATCCGTATCACGTAACTGCAAGATGTAATAATAAAGAGCATTTTCCAATTCCAATTTATGATGTTTGGGCGATTGTATCGGCTGAAATAAATGTAATTGTTGAAAAGTTTGGGTGTGAAATTCACGCATTTGTATTAATGCCGAACCACTTTCATTTATTGATTACCACTCCCGCTGAGGGGCTTGGCGTGGTGATGCAAGCTTTCATGCTATCGGTCACCAAAAAGATTAATGTCAGCTCTGGCAGAACAGGTCGTGTTTTCGGCGGTCGTTATCATGGGTCTTTGATCGACAATGAACATTATTTTGATTGTGCCTTAAAATATGTTTATCGAAATCCGGTTAAAGCTAAACTCTCTAACTCGGTAGAGACTTATCCATTCAGTACAATTCAAGATCTTTTGAAAGATAGTTTTTTTGAATTCCCATTGAAACCACCTAGCGGTCATCAGAGTTTGATACCAGAAAAAAATGTCAGTGATTTTTTGGGTTGGTTAAACTTGCCTTTTCCCAATGAACAAGATTTAGCAATTAAAGGTGCATTCAAAAAGACACGATTTGTTCCAAATAAGTCGGGGTGGAAGCAAGCAAAAGCAAAAATTGTGGATCAAGGTCATTAAAATAATGCGGCCAGCATAGGAAAGTAGTCAGGCACCGATACCCCAAATTTCAAGGCTGACTTTTCCGGCTTCGATTTTTGCATAATGCGTGGTCAGCATCCATGAGCCGGTGTTGAAGTAGCGATTGCCGTTTTCAAGATTCTTTTCACCTGCGTGGTGAGTGTGACCGAAGATCACGGCATCAAAGCCACGGTTGGTGAGTTCTTCAGCGGCTTCGCGAAAATGCGGTTGTTCACCGACGATTCCTGATTTTTTTGCGCGACGGTAAGAGGTCCACTTTTCAAAAAGTATCCAAAGCTTATAGATTTTCGGATTGATCTTGAGTAAAAAGCCGGCAAAGTGGGTCAGGCGATCATAAAGAACCGGATATTTTACAAAAAACGGGTCGTAGATATGGCCGTGTTCGATGCGAACACGAAGGTCACCGCTGTGTACGTTCAAAAAGGGCGATACTTTCATCATTCCCCAGTCTTCCAAAAAATGCTCGAGGGCGATGTCATGGTTGCCGGTGATATAATAGACTTCGCGGCCGGCACGTCTTAGTTCACTGAGCGCACGCAAGAATTCAGGCACTTCAAAGGCGACTTTTGAAAAGCTGGACTGGGCGATCTCAAGCCCGTCGCCGTTGATGCATACATCGTATTTTTCCTTGGCGGCCCATTTTAAAAACGGAATGACCTTTTTCTTGGAATTTGAAAAAGGGTTTCCAAGGTGCAAATCAGAAATGACGACTAATCGATCAGACCGGATGGTGGTGATCACGGCTTATCGGGGTCTCCGGCTCCGCGAAGGGCGTTGAGCAGGCTTTGTACATCATCTTTCGGAATCTTGTGACGGGTGACGAGTTCTAAAAGACGATCGTTTGTGATTTTCACTCGAAAGCTCAGTTGTTGAAGCATTTCAAAAGCAAAAGTCGGATCACGCCGGATTTTCAGCAAAAAACCTGCTGGTTTTAAAATCAGTAATCTCGTTTTACCGACGGAATAGGCGCTGGCGTAGCGGGGAAGGCTTTGAAGAAGAGCCATATCACCAAAGAAGTCACCTTTGTTGAATACGGTCATTTCAAGTTCTTCGTTTGATGATTTTTTTTTGATTCGAACGCTACCACTTTGAATGATGTAAAGATCACGTCCGGTGTCGCCTTCTTCAAAGATGCATTCACCGTCTTCGTAGTCTTCGAAGTACTCGTGTTGAAACTTGGTTTCAAATTTTACGGACATAGTTTTTTCTTCATGAAATCGAGAACGGCAAGAGCACTTGCGGTCAGGGTCTTTTCACCTACGAATGCAATCGAGATTTCATTGTGAAGTGGTTTGCCTGAGCCTTCAAGAATTTGAAGATTCTCGCCGGCTGCTTTCATTTTTTCAACCAAGTGGTGAGGTAAAACACCGGCCCCTAGGCCTTGTGTGACCAAGCGACCAACGGCTTGAGCGTCCATCACGTAGACCTTTACATCGAGTTCCGAGTTTTTGGTCTGAGTGTGGTGCTTCATCCAAAGGCTTAATACTGATTGTTCTTCCTGGTAGTCGACGTAGTTCAGTTTTTCGTAGAAGGAGAAGTCTGTCGATTTTTTGTCCGAGATTCCAAGTTTTTTCGAAACGCAAAGCTCAAGAACCTCATCGTAAACGGCTTCCGTTTTAATGCCCTTATCCATTGCAAAAGAGTCAACAAAAGCGAAGTCGAGTTCTCCATTCATGAGCAAGTGGTTCATTTCGAACGGAAAGCCCTGACGAATCTTGAAGCGTACCTTCGGGTGCTTTTTTTGAAACTCAGTCAGTAGAGGAAGAACGATGTTGTTCCCAAATTCAATCGGCAAGCCGATCGATACGTGGCCAGTGAGTTCTTTATCGGTTTTTTTCAAACGATTCAGAATAGTTTCAATCTCTTCGAAGCTTTTAGCGGTATGGGTGTAGAGCTCTTTTGCCAAAGGGGTTGGAACCAGTTTTTGTTTGATTCGATCAAAAAGCTTGATCTCGAGAACGTCTTCGAGTGCTTTGATGTGCTGACTTACCCCGGACTGGGTGAGATGCAACTCTCTTGCTGCATGTGTCATGCTCTTACTACGGTAAACCGATTCAAAAACTCGGAGTTGGTTCAAATTGATTTGATCGATCAGCATATCTTTAAGAGTACAGAGATGAAATCAATGAAATCAAGTGGTGAATCAACAATGTTTGAGATATTATGGACTGCACAAGACAACCAATCAGGAGTTCCAACATGGTACCGTTAAAACGGCTTTTCACTTCTACCCTTGGCAGAAAATATCTCATGGGAGCGTCAGGTTTCGCCCTCGTTCTCTTCATCGTCGTTCACCTTCTCGGGAACTTGACCCTTTATACCGGATCTGGCGATGCAATTAACACCTACGCAGCCAAATTGGATGCACTTGGAATTGGTAAACTCATTCTTGAGCTTGGTCTCGGGTTGACGATCCTTCTCCATGTCGTTACCGCCATTCAAGTGACGTATTCATCAAAAGTTGCAAGAGCTGTTCAATATGACGCACCTAAATCAAAAGGTGGCCCTACGAAGAATACAGTTACGACCCGCAACATGATCATTACCGGCTTAGTGCTTTTGGTGTTCATCGTGGTTCACCTCATTCAGTTCCGCTTTGGTCCAAAAATTGAAGACGGTTACACTGCGAATGTAAGTGGAGTCATGGTTCATGACATTTACCGTGTGGTGGTTGAAACCTTCCTCGATATCAAGAACGTGATTTTCTACGTGGGCTCGATGTTCTTTTTGGGTTTCCACTTCCGTCATGGTTTCTGGAGCGCGTTCCAATCTCTTGGAATGTTGAATCCACGTTGGTCTAAACCGATTTATTGCCTTGGTTTCATCATCGCGATTCTTCTCACGGTAGGGTTCTTATTCATGCCGATCTACATCTATGCAACCCAAGGAGGTGCACAATGAGTAAAATTGATTTGAAATCGGGTGCTCCCGAAGGTCCTCTCGCGCAAAAGTGGGATTCTTATAAAGCAAACATGAAGCTGGTTAACCCGGCCAACAAACGTAAGTATAATGTGATTGTAGTTGGAACCGGTCTTGCCGGAGCATCTGCTGCCGCTTCTCTTGCAGAGCTTGGATACAACGTAAAAGCTTTCTGTACTCACGATTCTGCTCGTCGCGCTCACTCGATCGCTGCTCAAGGCGGAATTAACGCTGCGAAGTCTTATCCGAACGATGGTGACTCGATTTGGCGCTTGTTCTACGACACCATTAAAGGTGGGGACTACCGTGCACGTGAATCGAACGTCTATCGTCTTGCTGAAAACTCGGTCAAGATCATCGACCAATGTGTAGCTCAGGGTGTTCCATTTGCTCGTGAATATTCGGGTGAACTCGCAAACCGTTCTTTCGGTGGTGCTCAAGTTTCCCGTACTTTCTATGCCCGTGGACAAACCGGCCAGCAACTTCTTTTGGGCGCGTATTCCGCGCTGATGAAAGAAGTGGATAAAGGCAAAGTCACTTTGTTCCCTTATCGCGAAATGCTGGATGTAGTAATGGTCGAAGGCAAGGCTCGCGGAATCATCACTCGTCACCTTCACACGGGTGAGATCGAGCGCCATGCGGCTGATTTGGTCATTCTTTGTACCGGTGGTTATAGCCGCGTATACTATCTTTCTACGAGTGCAATGAACTCGAACGTTACCGCAACTTGGAGAGCCCATAGGCGTGGAGCTTTTTTTGGTAACCCTTGTTACGTACAAATTCACCCAACCTGTATTCCGGTTTCCGGAAGTCATCAGGCGAAGTTGACCCTGATGTCAGAGTCACTTCGTAACGACGGACGCGTTTGGGTACCTAAGAAAAAAGAAGACTGCAAAAAAGATCCAAGCCAGATCGCCGAAGAAGATCGTGATTATTATCTTGAAAGAAAATACCCGAGCTTCGGTAACCTTGCACCACGCGATATCGCATCTCGTGCGGCAAAAGAAGTATGTGATGAAGGCCGCGGCGTAGGTGAATCCGGTAAAGCGGTTTATCTTGATTTTGCAGCTGCAATCAAGCGTGACAGTGAGAGCGTAGTTCGTGAGAAATACGGAAACCTTTTCGACATGTATCACGAGATCACCAATGAAAACCCATACAAGAACCCGATGAGAATTTACCCAGCGGTTCACTACACCATGGGTGGCCTTTGGGTTGACTATAACCTCATGACCAACCTTGAAGGTTTGTTCTGTGCGGGTGAGGCGAACTTCTCTGATCACGGTGCAAACCGTCTCGGTGCTTCTGCGCTCATGCAAGGTTTGTCTGATGGTTACTTCGTGTTGCCGTTTACCGTGACTAACTATCTCGGTACATACGCGCAAGAGCTTTTGAAGAAAGTCGAAACTTCTCACCCGGCATTTGAAGCGGCTGAGCAAAATGTAAAAGACGGCATCAATAAAATGATTGCTGTTGGTAAAAAGGGTAAGCGTACCCCTTCTGAAATTCACCGCGATCTTGGTAACGTGATGTGGGAATACGTCGGAATGGCAAGAACAGCTGAAGGCTTGAAAGTAGCGATTGAAAAAATCGCTCAACTTCAAAAAGACTTCGACGAAAACATGCTCTTGAACGATGACCAAAACCTGAACTCAAACCTTCAGGTTGCCGGTCGATTGGCAGACTTCCTTGAATTGGGTGCCCTGATGGCTCGCGATGCTCTTGCGCGTGAAGAGTCTTGCGGTGGTCACTTCCGAGTTGAAAGCCAAGACGAAGGTGAAGCAAAACGCGATGACGAGAAATACGCTCACGTTGCTGCTTGGGAATACAAAGGCAAAGGCGCTGAACCTGTTCGTCACCAGGAAGAACTCAAGTTCGAAAACGTTAAACTCTCAGTAAGGAGCTATAAGTAATATGGCTGCACATACAACCTCTAAAACGATCAATATCAAATTGAAAATCTGGCGCCAGGAAAGCGTAAAAGATGCAGGACGTTTCGAGCAGTACTCTCTCGATAACGTTCTCACTAATATGTCATTTCTTGAGATGCTTGACGTCTTGAACGAAAAGCTTTTGAAAGAAGGCGTTCGTCCGGTTGAGTTTGAAAGCGATTGCCGTGAAGGAATTTGCGGAACGTGTTCACTCATGATCAGTGGGCAAGCGCATGGTCCGGTTCGTGGCGCAACCACTTGCCAGCTTTACATGCGTTCATTTGAAAACAATGACACCATCACCATCGAACCATGGAGAGCAAAAGCTTTTCCAGTTGTGCGTGACCTCGTGACCGATCGTCGTGCATTCGACCGCATTCAAATGGCGGGCGGATACACTGGCGCAAAAACGGGTCCTCATGCTGATGCAAATGCGATCTTGGTTCCGAAAGATCTTGCTGACCGCGCGATGGATGCGGCTGCTTGTATCGGTTGTGGTGCCTGCGTAGCAGCTTGCCCGAATGCTTCAGCGTCTCTCTTTACATCAGCAAAAATTGCTCAGTTGTCACTTCTTCCGCAAGGTCACCCTCAGCGTAAAGAGCGTGCAATTCGCATGGTGGGTCAGATGGATAAAGAAGGTTTCGGTAGCTGTTCGAACTTGCAAGAGTGTGAAGCGGCTTGTCCGAAAAAGATCTCCATTCAAAACATCGCCATCATGAAGCGTGAATATCTATTTGCTGCTCTTGCTGCCAATTTCCGTGAAGGAATGGGCAGTGCCGACGGCGGAGCTTGATTTTTACAGATACTGATCTAAATTTGTTAAAAAATCTGAAAAGGGAAGGACTTCGACGTCCTTCCCTTTTATTTTTCGTGTCTCTGGCGCAGGGATATTACAAACCAGAAAGCATTTAATGTTCGGATGTTCTTCTTGAATTGATTTTAAACCTGAGAAATGTGCAGTTGTTGGGTTTGAAGTCCACTTGATTTCAATTGCAGATATTGGTTTTCGTGATTGAGATACCAGTAAATCAACCTCTACACCCGCTTTTGTTTTCCAGTAATTCAGGGATCGTTCCAGTTGGTGATAGTGAATGTGAGCAATCACTTGATTGATGAGCCATTGTTCAAAAAGAGGTCCTTTTTCAGAATTGCTTAAATTCGAAGTTAGTTTTTGAAGAAGTGCGTTCACAATACCGAGATCGAAAAAATAGAATTTTGGACTGCCTGCCAATTCCTTTCTTACCGATTTTGTCCAAGGGTAGAGAAAGGTACCAATTCTGGTTTCTGAAAGAATAGAATAATATTCTTTGATGGTTGAACTTCTGACGCCGGAGTCGCTCGCGATCTGGCTGTAGTTCAGTTCTTGGGAGTTCGATTCAGCTGCGAGCTCAAGAAACCGAATGAATGCGGGCAGATTCCTCACTCCGCCTTCTTGTTGGATTTCCTCGTTGAGATAGGTGTTCACATATGCCCTTAAGATTCCCTTCTTTTCTTCTTCGTTAGATAGATAAACCTTTGGAAGGGAGCCGTATTTTAGAATACTTTCCAAATCGAACTCCTGCTGAGCATTTATGATTTCGTGATAGGTGAGTGGAAAAAGAAAATTCTCAAGTGCCCGACCTGCTAAAAGGTTTGCGCCAGCGCGTTTCAGTTTGCGTGCGCTTGATCCTGATAGAATGAAAATAAAGCCTTGGTTTTCAATCATGCTGTGAACTTCGTTTAGTAGGAATGGCAGGCGTTGAACTTCATCGAGGATGAAAAGCTTTTCTCCGGTCTTTTTGTGGTGCTGGATACACAGGTTTCGAAACAGTTTTGGGTTACTGATGAATTGCAAAAAAAGATCTTCTTCAAGGAGGTTAAAAGTCTTGGCATTGTTGAAATGCATTTTAATGCAGGTTGATTTACCGGTGAGTCGTGGACCGAATAAGAATGAGGAGTGTTTTGGATTCAGTTTTAGATCACGTTTAAGCATTGTTTCATGATAAGTCGGATTTTCATGCTACAAAACTAAAAAATGGTCTATTTTTTAAGATAGCAACGTAAAAAATCGACTAATTATCTAAATCATTGAAATTATTATTATAAACGCACTGAAACTCACCTTCGATGTGCTGACCAGCGATACCGGTATAAGAAAACAACCAAGGCCCTTTGGTTCGTTGTTTCATTCGTGAAAGTGAGAAACTACCGTCAGCCGCGGTCATCGGGTCACCGGTCATACCGCTGATCAATTGGTCGTGGTAAGAAATCGCAAATAGGCTATAGCCAGAGATGAAAACCTTCTCTTTGTTTCGAACGAGATAACTCAACACTTCACCTTCAATATTTTGATTCATCAATGTATTGGTAGGGTCATTGATGTCAGGTGCTTTTCGATTGGGTAGCGTTGAACGGCCAGCCTTCACAAAGTGAATTTCGCTTTGATATTTTTGGCCATTTTGCTCTTCAACCCGTGAACAAGTCAGTTTCAAAAGGTCAAGATCAGGATGGTCAGGAAAAGACGGGAGTGTCATTGAGGGAATGAATGATGCACAAAGAAGTAACGTTGGTGTGAGCTTGCTTGGTGTAGACATAATCCCCCTTTCTTAAACTTGTAGAAGGGTTTTAGTCGAAAATCAGACGGCGTGCAATGAAAACGAACAACAAACTAAATATTTGTTATTCTTCAATATAATCAAGTTTGCGATGAAACGTTTCAGGAATGAAGAGAATCGAGACCAAGGCGCCACCGAAACACACCACGCCGATCCAGACCGATGCTGAGACCAGATCCATCCGGGTTTTCAGGAATTCCATCATCAAGGTGAGTGGAATCACTGACCCACGAATCAGGTTTGAAATCGTGATGGCAACAGTTGCTCTGAGGTTCGTGCCGAACACTTCGGCCATCCAGGCAATCAACATTGCAATGTAGCCGTTTCCAAAACCAATGATCATTCGTGAAAGGTAGAAGGCGTTCGGAGTAGAGTCCCGTAAGAAAAGGGCACTGAGCAATGAAACCGATGCACCTAACACCATGAAAGCAAAGACAGCCTTTTTTCGGGATTGAAGACGTTGGCTCATAAGTGCGCAAGCGATGTCACCGACCATGGCGCCGATGTATCCCACCATGATGGTGGTTCCGGCAGTGACTTCGCCTGAAATGTTGAACGATCGGGCAAGTTCAGGTGCGAAGTAACTCAAAATACCGGCAACATACCAGATCGGTACACCTGCAATCAGGCCAAGTGTGAAGATCGAGAGTCGCTTTCGGTTGAAAATGATTTGGCCAAAAGACCCCCATTTGACCGATGAATTTTTTGATTTTGCGTCGATGAACATTGTCGACTCATGAAAACTGATACGGGCAATGAGCAAACCAATACCGAGCACCCCGCCTAATTGATAGGCTTGCTGCCAGCCGAGGTGTTGACTGGTGAAAGATGAAACTGCGGCGCCGGCAAAACCGACAGTGGCAATGAGTGCAGACCCCAGCCCCCGAATGTGTTGAGGCAGGGCTTCGCTGACCAGAGTGATCGCAGCCCCAAGTTCACCCGCAAGGCCAAACCCTGCGATGAATCGAAGTGCTGCATAGGTGTTGATGTCGGTGACGAATGAATTCAAAAAAGTGGCGAGCGAGTAAATCAGAATCGAGCCAAAAAGCGCTTCACGGCGACCATGTTTATCACCGATTGCCCCCCAGACAAATCCCCCGACCAGCATTCCGCCCATTTGATAATTCAAGAGAGTAGCGCCGACCGTAAACATTTCTGAATCAGGAACCCCGATTGATTTCAGGCTCGATACCCTGACCACACCGTAAAGAACGAGGTCAAAAAGGTCGACAAAATAGCCGAGGGCTGCAAT
>CALPVV020000004.1 GCA_943327105.2 Nitrosovibrio sp. Nv4 | reverse complement strand
CAAGTTTCAAAGTCGCTTACCAAGTTGACGGCTACTACATGGAATAAAAAGTTATCCCAAATACCCACTTTCAGGAACTGCCCTCTCCCCCTCAATCCCACAGTTCCTGAAAGTGGTTTTTCAATTTACGAAACCCTGCTAGAGTCCAAACCATGTTTTTAAATCCCGAAAAACCCGCTGTGATTCTCGCGCCGATGGAAGGCATCACCGATGCACCATTTCGGGAATTCATCACCCGCACCGGATACTACGATTACTGCGTGAGTGAATTTGTACGTGTCAGCGCGACCGTACTTTCTGACAAAGTATTACGACGACACATTCCCGAACTCTTACATGAATCTAAAACACGTTCTGGCACCCCTGTCCAAATTCAACTTCTCGGTGGCGATCCTGACCGACTTGCTGAAAGCGCGATGAATGCAATTGAAGCGGGCGCCATGGGCATCGACCTGAACTTCGGTTGTCCTGCTCCTACCGTGAACCGTCATGATGGAGGAGCGACATTGCTTCAATATCCTGACCGTCTTGAAAAAATCATTCGAGCTGTCAGAGACAGGGTTCCAACACATTTACCAGTTAGTGCAAAAATGCGCCTTGGCTTTGCAGACCCTGAAGCGATTTACGAAAACGCAAAGAGAGCGGAACAAGCCGGGGCCAGCTGGATCACCATTCACGGTCGAACCAAAGTTCAAGGCTACATTCCACCCGCTTATTGGAAACCCATCGGAAAAGTACGCGAGAGCCTTTCCATTCCTGTTGTGGCCAACGGAGAAATCTGGACGATCGAAGATTTTCGAAAATGTCGTGAAGAAACCGGGTCGATTCATTTCATGATTGGCCGGGCTGCGCTGGCGAGGCCAACGCTAGCCAAACAAATGCGCAAAGAGCTTGGACTACCTCTTTGTTTACCTGAATCACAGGCGTATTCATTTACGGAAGGTCTTGACCCGCAAACTTGGTCTGGAATCTTTGAAAACTACGCTGAAGTTCAACCCTCTGAAAAACGAATCAAACAATGGGTACGTTATTTAGCCCACCAAAGACCAGTTGCCTGGTGGGAACCGATTAAAGGTCTTGGATCGACGCCAGAAATTTTGAATTGCCTCCGGGAATTTCAGGAATCACCTTGAACGAGGATTTGATCCAATAAGAGAGCGCCAATACATCATTAGCAAACTTCACTTTTACTTTTGGATCTCCATTGTATCTTTCCAGGGCAATCCTGACTTCACCTGACTGGTATGACTTGAAAAGAACAGCTCCAAAGATCAAAGCCAATTCAGGAGATCCTGCGATCTTCTTTTTCCAGCTTGAAAAATCAACCTGCTCAATCTGTCGCGGAATTGTTTTCAAGGTTCTGGGGTAACATTTCGCCAATTGTTGACGAAGTTGATCTTTCTTTCTCCGCGAGTCCGCCGATAAGCGATCTAATACTTCATGAATACCTGAAGTGGTGAGCTGAGTGAGGCCGACCGCTCCGGTTTCACTTTTAGACTGTTGGCGAAAATGTGATTCCCTCCAGACCAGTGCCGTAAATAGAATCGGATCAATTTCAAAACACTGAGAGATATGAATAATTTTCTTAGAAAGGGCTTTGGCTTGTAACTGCGCTACCAACCCTCGATCGGTATTTGCAGCCAATACAGCAGAGCGAATCAATCGCTGGTCGTTGTTTTGATGAAACCAGTAAGAAGACATGATTTGACCGATGGGAGCTCCGTATACCAGCCATAATAATGAAAGCACTTTGAAAAACATGCGGGGTCGACCGTATCGCTCACCTCCAGATAAGCCAACCGCACTGCGTTACACACTGAAGGCAACCTGAAAAAAGAAGATGCTGAAATGGCACCACTTACTGAACTTATTTTAATGCCTTGCATTATCTTATTGCAAGTTCATGTTTTTTTGCGATATGAGCCTGGTACAAAGCTTGCTCGTCCGGAAACCGGACACTAGCTCCGGGAGAAAAAATGAAATTACTTGTCGCGTTGTTTTTTGGACTTTCCACACCTGCACTTGCCGAAACCTTTATCTTCAACCAAGCAAACCAGGTAATCAGTCTTGATCAAAAAGAGTTTGAAACCATCTATCGAACTGATCAAGTGCCGGACACTTGCTATCGAGATGAAATTCAGGGCACCAAAACAGAGTGCCACACCGAGTACGATCGCCAATGCGATACTCGCTTTGAACAACAATGTTACTTTCGTAACTATCCAGTTTGCCAAAACATTCCTCGGAATGTCTGTCACACCGACAATCAATGCACCACTCAAATGGACCAAGTCTGCAACAGCTCTGGGTGCCGCACCATTCCTCGCCGAGTTTGCAACCCCGTTCAACGCTGCAATACTCAAATGGACCAAGTTTGCCACAATCAACAACGCTACGAATGCCAGACTGTTCCTCGTCAATATTGCCAGGACATTCCTCGCCAAGCCTGCATGCAGGTTCCAAACATCGTAAAAGTCTCTTACGCATGTACTCGTCCGGTTCAAGTACCTATTGGTCAACAAATCAAACTTCACACCGTTGCCCAAGTCTCGATTCAACTCGAAAACTTCTCTGAAACAGGACAAACAACTGATCAGCTAAGCGCCAGCCTGAATGGTGGAATCGTAACCTTAGGAGCCCTAAACCAGGCTTCCAATGCTTACCTTTACCAAGTAGTGAAACAAGATCGCACTGAGCAAGTCATCAGCTCGACCGAAAAACAGGTGAACTATCAGTTCCGCGTGAAAGCAATTTCTATTCAAAAACTCAATGCTTTCCTGGAAACCCAAATCAACCAATCAAAACTGTATTTTGACCGACTCGAGTTCAACACTTTTAGCTCACTTGATGCACCATTCAAGGGCAGCCTGATGATCCTTCAAAGACGCCACGTCATTTCAGACAAAATGATCATCAATCAGGACTTCGGCCCATCGGCGATCGTTGGCCGTAACGGGGTGCAGTCGATTGCATTCAATGCATTCGGCGTCAACTCTCTCAAGAGTGCCAAGTATTCTGTTGAACTGACCTTGAAACTGGATCAAGAAAAACTGAAACAAGGTCTGATTAATACTGAAGCTCTGTCACGAATTGCTAACAAAGTAGTGGTTACCTCCTTTGAGGCAACCCCAGCCAACTAAGCATTCGTTCAATCAACTCAAAAAGCCTCGGTGGTACTTCCATCGGGGCTTTTTTTTGACCGTTTTTTCTGCATTTTTGGTAGGGTCTGAACAGTGACTTCCACCACCCAACGAGAACTTTGTTTTGTATTGCGCGCAATGCCTTTTCGCGAACGCGATCAGATCGTCGTTCTTTTAACGGAAAACAAAGGTAAAATTCACGCCATTGCCCGTAACAGCGTTCAGTCCAGACGCTTTGGTGGCTGCCTGAACCTCTTTACCGCATCTGAAGTCGAGCTTGACTCCAGGAGCATCAAGGTCAGCGAAGAAACCGATGAGAAATTAGTGGGTTTGCAGTCGGCAATCATTAGACAGTCATTCGCTGACATCGCAAAAAATTTCGACAAAATGTCGGCCGCTTCGGCAATGAATGAATTGATTTTAAGAACGATTCCGAACCATCGAAATGCGCCTGAGCTTTTCAAGCTCTACAGTAACTGCCTGGTGATGATTCGAGAAAATGAGTCTCGCCAGATGATTCTGGCGATTTCAAACGCGTTTGTTTTAAAACTCACCCAGTGGCTTGGAGTTCAACCATCGGTCACTCGCTGCCTTACTTGTGAAAAATCGTTATCAGAAATTTCCGGCGATCATGTACTCGGTCAAGTGGCACGCGGGGGCTGGGCCTGCACCGGATGCGCAACCGAGAGTCGAGACCATACTCTATCAAAAGATGTGATTTTTGATGCCTACCAAGCCATATTGAACCCAGTGAGAAAAACCACCTTTAGCGCCAGTGAACGCGAGCACCTTGAACTGCTGCAATACCTTGAACAACATATGCTTTATCACGTGAATGGTTTAGAGCGTAAACCGATCGGTTCTTATCAGTTTTTAAAGTCAGGAATTTAGAATTTGCTGAACGGCAGATCTAAAGGAAAGTTCATCATCAGGCGTGACCAATAAGGCCTGCTTCACTCCCGCTTTTTTTCCGGCATTCATGTCGCTATCCCGATCACCAACCATGAACGATTCGGAAAGATCGATCTGAAATGCTTGGGCGGCGGCAATCAGTAATTTGGGCTTCGGTTTCCGGCAGTCACAACCTTCGTCAGGATGATGAGGGCAAACCTGATACGAGTCGATTTTGATATTCACTTTTTGATCCAGAATTTCATCCATTTTACGGTGAATTAAATTCAACTGCTCCCAAGTGATCAAGCCTCGCGCAATGCCCGACTGATTACTCACCACAATCAACAAAAACCCCTTCAGCTTGAGTTTCTTCAGCTCTTCCGGAACCCAGGGATAAAGATCAAATTTGTTTGGATCACTGATATAACCGGAATCTGGGTTCAAGGTATGATCGCGATCTAGAAAAACGGCCTTTGCCATATCTGAAAGCTTATCATAAGCTGATTTTACCGAACCATGTTTTCTCTAAATTCACTGAAAAGTCTGAAACCCTTCATATGGCCTAATCGTAAATGGCTGGCATTTAGCCTTCTCATGGCCATTCCTTTGTCTGCCCTACGTATTGGACCAATTCCACTCGTCAAGTATTTGATCGATGAGATTCTGACCAATAAAAATGAGAGCAAGCTGATTTTGGTCCCGATCGGCGTCATCGGCATTTACGTATTGAACCTGGTCGTTCGCTTTTTGCATTACTACGCAATTCGAATTGTCGTGGTCGGTGCGAACCGAATGATCAAAGAAAAACTCTATCAACACTTGATCACGCTCTCATCAGACTATTACTCACAACAAAAAACAGGTGTACTTCTTTCCAGAGTAACGGCCGACCCTTCACAACTCGATCAAGGAATTGCTTCGCTGAATGTACTCATTCGTGAACCGGTTACCTTTGCCGCACTCTTAGGTTATGTGTTTTATACCAATTGGAAACTGACCCTGATCACCTTCAGTATCGTTCCTTTACTTGGCCTTGTTTTCAGCAAGACCGGTCGCTATGTGAAGGGAAGGATCGCAGAGTTCCAGAAAATGAATGGAGAATCTTACGCAACGATTCAGGAATCTATTTCAGGCATCCGTGTAATCCATTTGTTCGGCTTAAAAGACTTCATGCTGAACAAGTTCAAAGAGCAATCAAAGGACATGGAGAAGATGCTTTTGAAAATCAGCAAAATCGAAGAACTTTCATCGCCAATGGTTGAGTTGGTCACTTCATTTGCAATCGCATTAATTCTCTATTCAGGCGGAAAAGCAGTACTTTCTGGAGAAATGTCATCAGGTGATCTCATCGCCTTCTTCACCGCCTTCGGAATGATGATTAACCCGATTCGCCAACTGTCAGACATCAATACCAAAATCCATTCTGCCTCGGCAGCGATGGATCGAATCAATGAATTTCTCTCTTGGGAAAGCCATATTGTTGATGCCCCGAATGCAAGACATGCGACTCTTCAGCAAAAAATCGAACTTCGAAATGTATCATTCACCTATCCAAACTCACTTGACCGCAAGGTTTTGGACCATGTTTCTTTTATTGTTCCCGCAGGTAAGACCATCGCCCTTGTTGGTCAAAGCGGTTCGGGCAAAAGTTCGATCGCACAACTACTGACTCGCACCTATGACATCAATGCTGATCAAGCCAATTCGGGAATCTTCATTGATGGTACCGATCTGCGTAACATCAACCTTGATGACTGGCGCAAGCAAGTTGCCGTAGTCAGCCAAGATGTTTTTCTTTTTCACGATACGATTTACAACAATATCTCTTTGGGCAATCCCGATGCAACACGCGAACAGATCGTTGAAGCCGCACGGAAAGCATTTGCATATGACTTCATTCAAAGAATGCCGGAAGGATTTGACACCGTAGTTGGCGATCGGGGCATGAAGTTGTCGGGTGGTGAACGTCAGCGCATTTCGATTGCACGCGCGTTTTTACGCAATTCGAACCTACTGATTCTCGATGAAGCGACTTCAAACCTCGATCAGGAATCTGAAAAAATCGTTCAAGACACATTGGAAACCCTGATGAAAGGAAAAACGACTGTCGTCATCGCACATCGCCTTTCAACGATTCGCAATGCCGATCAGATCATTGTCATTCGAGAAGGAAAAATGGTCGAAAGCGGGACAGACCAAGAGCTTCTGGATACCAAAGGTGAGTTCTACCGTCTTTGCCAACTTTCAAGTTGAAGCTATCAATTCAGATTTTCGCGGATCTGTTCTAGGATCTGTTTTGCTCGAGTCAGATTGATTCTCTTCTCTTTTGCCAATGCCCTTGCCAGCTCTTCTTTCAAGTGCGGCAATTCACGGTCACTTGCACCTGCAGCCATCGCCAAGTTTGCAGCATGCAAACGCATGTGACCCTTTACGATTCCAACTGTTGCCAACGCCTTCAAGGCTCCAAGATTCTGAACCAATCCGGACGCAGCACAAATTCTTGAGAGCTGTTCTGAGTTCTGAACCCCCATGATCTTGAGGGACAATCTTGCCGTAGGATGAAGCATGGTCACACCGCCTACTGTTCCGACCGAAAGTGGCGCGAGAAATTCACCAGTCAGCGTTCCGTTTGCATATTTCCAATCGGTGATCGGTTGGTACTTGCCTGTCTTTGCCGCATACGCGTGAACGCCTGCCTCAACTGCACGCCAATCATTACCGGTAGCAATCAAGATCGGATCAATTCCGTTCATCACACCTTTGTTGTGAGTGGATGCTCGGTATGGGTCAGTCTTCGCAAACTGCGCAGCCTCTTGAATACCCATCGCCGTTTCTTCATCAATACCTGGAATTTCTATTTTAGAATAAACCAATTTACCGTCAGTAAGATTTGAGAGAATGCACAAACCAACCTTTTCACCGGTGAGTTCCTCAATTTCAGGTTTCAGGCCTTCACAAATCTGATTGATGAGGTTGGCACCCATCGCATCACACGGGTCACAATGAATGTGAATCACCAGCATTTTACCGGTGTCATCTTCACGATCAAGCAAACGGAACTCGAGATCACGCACACCACCACCTCGAGCAACCAACCCGGGAATGAATTGATCCGCATCAGAGATGAGTTCGAGTTTGTTCTCATTTAAAATTGAAAGTGTCTGTTCCGGATTTTTAACCAGTGGAATTTGAATCTGACCGATAATCAAACGGCCTCGAAGTTCAGTGGTTATGCTTCCACCCATTTTTCGAATCCATTTCGCGGTGGAACTGACCGCGGCAATGATCGAAGTCTCTTCAACTGCCATTGGGATCAGCAAGTCCTTGCCATCAACATTGAAATAAGAAGCGACACCTAGGGGCATCGGAAAAATCCCCACCACATTCTCAATGAAATGTTCGGCGGTTTCCATCGGAAGTGCATTCACACCCTTTAAAATCTGAAGTTCTTGCGGGTCAAGGTCACACCATTGGGCAAGTCGCCCTTGACGTTCTTCAAAAGAAATACGGTGGAAATTTTCGAGTAAAAATTCAAAACGATCCATGAAGCCCTACCAATGTCCTTTCAGTTTCTGCAAATTCAGCGCCGACAAATTCGCTGAATTCGTACAAAACATCGCAATTTTCAATTCCTGTTCGGTTTGCAATGCCCACTCGGAAAGTGCGACTTTGCTGGTCAGTGCAGCTGCAAGTACCGGCTGTGCGAATCCGACGCGCTTTGCTCCAAGTGCGATCGCTTTCGCTGCATCAAGCCCCGTGCGCATTCCTCCACTTGCCCAAACTTCTGTCTGGGTCCCCTCAAATACCTTTGCAGCAAAACGCAATGAATCGACGGTTGAAATTCCCCAGTTACCAAAAGTTTTTCCGTAGCGTGAAGAGGCGCTTTCTTTTTTCGCACGCAACCCCTCTACTCGACCCCAATGCGTTCCACCCATTCCGCTCACATCGACCGCAAACAAATTCAAATTTTTCAGTTTTTGAAGCGTTGCCTCACTCATGCCCGAACCCGTTTCTTTTACGATCACGGGTATCGGTGAAATATCACACCAAGCCTTTAACGCTTCGTAGCCTCCACGAAAGTTCGGTGTTCCTTCAGCCTGGACCGCCTCTTGAAGAGGGTTCAAATGAATCGCAATCATCGCAGCACCAGTATTTTCAACAAGCGCTTGCAACTTGGCAAACTCGCCCTGCTGATGCAATTCGATCAACTGTGACAAACCAAGGTTTGAAATCAATTTTAATTTTGGAAATCGAGACGCGATCTTTTGAAGCGCGTAGTCCTGATATTCAGAATCAAGCTCACGTCGTTGTGAACCGACGCCCATCAACCAACCCCGCTCAGAGGCCATGCCCGCAATACGGTCATTGATCAAGGTTGCGTTTTCATGTCCAGCCGTCATGCCGGGAACAAAAAACGGAGTCTCGATTTGATAGTCAAGAAAAGCTGAATGAATTGAAACGTCTGCCAAATCAAGGTCAGGTAATGAATCATGAATTAGGTCTAAATGCTCCCAGCGGGAATGCAGAGAAGTCTGCGATTCCGGGCTCAGGGAATACTGGAGATGGTCTTCTTTTCGTTGGATGAATTGTTGATCCATTAGGAAGGTCTTTATAGCACATTTTACGCAATGCTAAAAGCCTTAAATGATAGGGGAATAATTGATATTTCATTGTTTTTTCAGTAAGTTAGGCCAATGGACCCAAAAACAAGCCCGATAGCCGATTTTGAGCAAAACTTTGAATCATACTTGAATCGTCGACTTTCGGGTTCATCCCCCCTTCACTCAGCCATGAAATACTCGCTTCTCAACGGGGGAAAAAGGATTCGTCCATTATTTGTTTTTGAATCGGCTGGCTTGGTTTCTTTATCCACATCAGCCACGGAAGCCTGCGCGTATGCACTAGAAATTGTTCACGGTTTTTCATTGGTACATGACGATCTTCCTTCGATGGATAACGACGATTTCAGAAGAGGCAAACCAACCACCCATCGCAAGTTTGGTGAAGCACAAGCCTTGCTCGCTGGTGATGCCCTACTTAATTTTGCAAACCAAACTTTTTTTGAATGTGCACACACGATTGAACCAACATTTTTTCAAAGAGCCTTTCAATATTTCGCCCAATCAATCGCGGGAATGATTCTTGGCCAATCAGAAGAACTTTTCCTTACCGACCCGAATCTTGAACAGTTGCTTCGAATTCAATCTCTTAAAACAGGTGAACTGTTTAAGGCATCGATCCTCTGTCCACTTTTACTTGCAGGACTTTCAAAAAACGATCACCTGTTTATCGAGTGTGAAAAATTCGCGTCAGGTTTTGGATTTGCATTTCAAATTGCTGACGACCTTGAAGACAGTGAACAAGATCGTATTCAAGGGGTGAAAAACATTCTTTCACTAATGGGGCAAGAATCGGCAATTGAACTAGCAAAACAAAAACTTCTTGATACATCAGTCGCTCGTCAATTTTCCGCCACCGAACTGCTCTTATCCAAATTGAAATAACGTCAAAAAGATCACGATCAACCAAATTCGTCTTTTACCCGATCAGAATGGGAGATGCTTCGACCTCGAGTCATCGCGAAGTATTTATTATTCATGGCAGCGATTCTTTTGAAAGATTCGTTAGCGTGGAGCTATACCTTGATTCCAGTTGCGGCTCCACCTCCTTCTCCAGGAATATTGCCGCTAAAAACAGCAAAAAACTTTCCAACCGAAGCTGAACAAAATTTAAAAAACAGGGAATCAAAACCTAGTTCAGTTTCAGAATCGGCAGTCGAATACAGTCAGAATAAAAATCGTGCCCAACAGATGATCAACCTTTTGCAAGATGAAGAGCTTTCAAAAGCATTCAAAAAAATCACGGAAGGTGGAAATAAAACACTCCGTGAAAATCCTGGAATACGAGCTCCACTTGCTATCATTTCGGGTGCAGCTGCCTTCTGGGCAGGAAAAACCATGAATCTGTTTCAACAGGAATCATTTCGTTTTTCTGCAAAAATCGAGGGTAGATATAGAAGAAGTGAATTCTCGATGGAATCACCTCTTTTAAATGGGAAAATGAAATATGACAATCAATCCGGGGTTGAGCTCGGGGTAACCCGTCGTTTCGAACCATTCAAAACAGACGCAATGTTAAATTACAATGTCCGAAATCAATCCGTTACAACTGAAGTAAGACACAAACTCGCACCAAATGTAGATCTGACTTTCGGCGCAAGTCGATTCGACCAGAACACGAGAATAGAGTATCGCTTCAACTTTTAGGAGAACATCATGGCAATCAAAAAACGGGAAAAAGAATTAACCGCGGATCAGATCAAAGAAAAATTTCAGAAAGATTATCGACCTTTCTGGCTCAATTCAGAAGTTCTATTCGGCGCCAACCTTTATCCGGTTGCAGAAAGCTTCGCAAAAGAAATCACCATCATTTTTCTACTCGATGCCGGCGACTTCACCACAGAACGCATCTGTGAAGCCATGCAACTATGGTCATCAAAATATGCAAAACTACCTTGGTCTCCCGTCATTGCATTTCAGCAAAAATACGCATTCCTGAAAAACACGAAATTTCTTGACCGTTATCGCAATCACAAAATATTCATCGATGTTTTTGGCGATCTTTTTGACCGCTTTGGTTCAGGCAAGGAACCCGTTGCGGTTCTATTGAAAAACGGACAAATGGTATCCAGCATGCCTCTACTTCCAGATCTTAGCGGAAGTCTTCTCAAGCTTGAGGGCGAACTTCAAAAAGCACTTCGGTTTGATGATGCCGGTCTTCCCTTGCAGATTGCAGAGAAATGGTCAAAAAAAGGCGCACCCATGCAGCAAACCATGGTTTTACCGTCATCAGTAACTACCGTAGGTGAATGGACAGGCAACGATGCAATGCTATTTACGGAAAACAATAATTCCGTTATTTCTGTCCCGTTCAAAGGCAAACACTTGAGAATGGTAGCCATGGCTCATCCAAATTCACTCGAACCGATCAAAGCCTCTATCACTTTTAACGACAAGTCACTTTATAATGGAATTCAAGGGTCTCTCATTCATGACGACAATAGCGGCAACAGCATCTTTGAAATCAACAAAATTATCGGTAACTATGATTTGATTCATTCTGATCATGAACTTACCGGCATCGTTAAAATCACTTTTCTAAATGTTTATGATATCGGAGTCATTTTTTACGGATTCAAGGCCGCTTAAGGGCGGCCTTCAAATTGCGCTTGAAATCTGCGAATTTTACCCGGGTCAGAGCCGTACCTTTCACCCGTTGGCGGTACTCAGTTTCAGTTTCAGCCAATAACTTTTCTTCATCAAACATCAAGTAAGAAGTTGTTCCAGTCTCTGTATTGTATCTCACTGGTTTTGTATTATAGGGACAGATTTCCTGACAAAGATCACAACCTGCAAGAAACCCCTTGGTGTCGTACTCCTGATCCCAGCTTCCTCTTTTTTCTAGGGTGAGATAACTGATGCATTTACGAGCATCAAGATCATGAGGGGCAACGATCGCCTGCGTAGGGCACACCTTCAGGCAACGCTCGCAATTTCCGCAAAAGTCTTTTTTGGGCTCGAATTTCTGTTCGAATTTTTGATCGGTGAAAACCACACCCAAAAAAAGATAACTTCCGTATTGAGGATTGATGAGCAAGGTGTTTTTACCGATCCAGCCGAGGCCGGCAAGTGCAGCCCATGTTCGCTCAAGCACCGCGCTGGTATCAACACAGATCTTGTATTTGAAGTCAGAACCACGAAACACATCTTCAAGATCAGACTTCATGCGCTCATGATAATCCTCACCGTTCAAATACCGTGCATAGCGAAGTGAGGTGTCACCCACCTGCTGTACAGCATAAGGCCGGGCAACAACCACAGCACTTTGTAATTCGGGAAAAACCAGTTTTGGATCCAGCCTGCGCTCCAACCCACGCTGCAAATATGCCATATCACCATGAAAAGAGCGGTCAATCCAACTGCGGTAGCGCTCACCGTGCTCAGAATAAAGAGGAGCGATTGATTCATAATCAACCGCTCCCACAAGAGGAAAGTTATTTTCAGTCAGTCGGAGTTTGAGATCATCAAACTTTTTCTGAGCGTTGGTCATCACGGTGTTCAACACCTTTGGCAATAGCGGTGGTAAGTCCTGGACGTTCCAAACTCATCGGTTTCGTCACTTTGATCAACTTCGCAACAAGATCTTGTTGGGCAAGTTCTGTGATTTCAACGAGAACGAAATCTCCTGGTACCAATTGAACATCTTCATTTTCACGAAGATCATTGATCAGAACACGACCATCAATTTCTTGAGCTTGAGTTGCCATACGAGATTGAATGAGCAATTCGCTCTCAGGAGCAGCACCTTCAATCATCACTTCGACCTGTTGGCCAATGAGTGCTGAAAGTTTTTCAGAACGTTGGTTCTGCAAGATTTCAATCAACGTTTTCTTACGGCGACGCTTTACGGATGGGTGCAAATGACCATCCATCTCGGCAGCTTTTGTTCCTTCTTCTTTTGAGAAACTGAACACGCCGACGTGATCAAGATCAAGCTTGACCAGATCATCGCAAAGTTCCTTGAACTCTTCTTCTGTCTCGGTCGGGAACCCGACGATCATTGAAGTACGAACTACCAGTCCCGGAATACGAGCGCGGAGCTTTTCCATCAAGTCAAAGAGCTTCACTTTGGTCAAACGACGATTCATCACGCCAAGAACGCGGTCATTGGTGTGCTGAATAGGCATATCAAGATATTTTACGATTTTCGGTTCACGTGCGATGATGTCTACCAGTTCATCACTGAATGCATCCGGGTAAACGTAGTGAAGTCGAATCCACTCGATACCTTCGATCTTGCAAAGCTGAGGAAGCAACATTTCAAGATTTTCCTTGTACTTCCATTCCATGCCGTATTCGGTAAGATCTTGCGCAACGAGGTTCAACTCGCGCACGCCGTTTGCCGCCATCTGGGTTGCCTCTTCAACAAGTGAAGCGATCGTGCGAGAACGAACGTTTCCGCGAAGTTTTGGAATGATGCAGAACGCGCAACGACGGTTACAACCTTCAGAAAGCTTGAGGTATCCTGAAAACTGAGGGCCAGTGTGCAAACGCTCATCTTTTTCAGTATGGATGAACGCAGGAAAATCAACGTAAGTCCGCTGAGGCAATGGAGCGCCTTCTTCTTGAGCTTTTTTATGTGCATCCAGCAACTCAGTGATCTTGTGGTATTGGCCTGTACCGATCAGAAGATCGACTTCCGGCATTTCCGCTTCCACTTCTTTCGAGTAACGCTGTGGCAAACAACCTGACATTACGAGTGCTTTACACTTGCCTGAATCCTTATAAGACGCCATTTCAAGAACCGTCTCAATTGATTCTTCTTTTGCGGCCTGAATGAATGAGCAGGTATTCACAATGATCACTTCGGCATCTTCCGGCGACTGGGTGATTTGATATTCCTGACCTTCCAGTTTTCCAAGCATCACTTGAGAGTCTACGAGGTTTTTCGGACAACCCAAGGACACGAAGTAAACTGACGGTTTTTTATTTTCTGTTGAATTATTTTCCATAAATTAATCTCGGAAGTTTCCAAATTGCATAGGTAATTTGAGTTCATCTTGCTTGCTCTTGAGCATTGCAATCGCATCTTGAAGATCGTCGCGGTTCTTACCGGTTACGCGGACTTTCTCATCTTGAATTTGAGCCTGAACTTTAAGTTTTGAATCTTTGACAGAGGCAATGACTTCCTTGCCTTTTTCTTTTGAGATCCCCGCTTGCACTTCAATCACTTGACGAACGCTTCCGCCAAATGCGCCTTCTGTTTTTTTATAATTGAGCGACATAAGAGAGATACCACGCTTAATGAGCTTGGTCTGAATCACTTCTTTCAAGTTGTCGAGTTTTCCTTCTTCTGAACAAACAAGAGTGATGGTTTTAACTTTTTTGTCGAAGGTGATCTCTGTTTTGATTCCCTTGAAATCAAAGCGGGTGGTGAGTTCTTTCGTCGCCTGGGTAACGGCGTTGTCGATCTCCTGCCAGTCCACATCAGATGTAATATCAAATGAAGGCATTTCTCTTTTCCTTTCAGAAGTTTGGTGTGACGCACTATAGTTGATAACTAAAGTCAAGTCAAGGAGGAAGTCCCGAAATCATACGCATGGGTAGGGTTTTTTTAAGTATTGAGTTTCAACTAGTTACCTGAAAAACGAAGCCCCTTTTCATCTTAGAATCAGGGTTTAGCAGCTTGTTCCACCTTGGCCACTGTGGCATAGTCCGAGAATGATGAAACGAGCTGGTTCAATCATTCTACTATTATTGTTGAGTCGATCAGCATTCGCCATGGATGCAACTGAACTGAAATCAGGTGATCTCATCTTGCAATCGAATCCCTGCTTTGTCTGTCAACTCATCGAAGCTGAAGAAAATTCAATCTACTCGCACATCGGGGTAGTCATCACACCAAATCTCGGAGAACCACAAGTGCTTGAAGCTTGGGGAATCACGCAAAACACACCCTTGTCCGTTTTTCTGTCTCGAAGAAAAAAATCAACCCAATCCTTAATCCTTCGTCCACAAGAACAACTCAAACTAGCAAGCGCCTCATCAATAGATTTGATGAATCAATTCACTTCATACTTCGCTGGAAAATCGTATGACCCGGATTTTTTATGGAATAACCGTGATGAAAACGGTGAAACGCTTTACTGCTCGGAATTCGTAGCAAAATTCATCAATCCACTGGTTGGCAACAGTCTTCGTCCAAAGGCAATGCACTTTGAAAAAAACCGTGAAGCTTGGTTTCATTACTTTAGAGGCAATCCACCAGACGGACTTCCGGGAATGTCACCGGGTGATTTTGAACGCTCACCGCTCTTTAAAAAAGTCGGCTTACTTTAGTTCCAACTCAATTGCGTCGAGCAAAACATGATTGTCAGGCTCTACACTTGATTTGAATCGACCTGCAATGCGGCCGGTTCGATCGACCAAAAATTTTTCAAAATTCCAACCGATTTCACCCTTTTCTTTCGAGTTCGAAATCAAGAATTGATAAAGCGGTTGTTTGTTTGAGCCCTTAACCGGATTTTTCTCAAACATTGGAAACGTAGTTTTAAACTTCAACTCACAAAACTTTTTGATCTCTTTATTGGACCCTGGCTCCTGGCCGCCAAAATCATTCGAAGGAAACCCGAGAACCACTAGGCCTTTGTCTTTGTACTTGAGATATGTCTGTTGAAGTCCCTTGTATTGGGAGGTGTAACCACACTCTGAGGCCGTATTCACAATCAACAAGGTTTTACCCTTGTATTCTTTCAAGGTAGTATCTTTACCGTCGATTGTTTTAAGTGGAATTTCATAAATTGATGCCGCAGTCGCCGCCACTGAAATAAAAGATGCAAAAGCAACAATAGAAATTTTTTGAAAAAGTGAATGATTCATAAACTGATCTCCGACTTTAATTGTTCAACGAAACCCCTCAAATAACCAGCACGAATCAACGCTTCTTTGCGTCCAGATTCAGTGCGAAACGTCTCAGGAAGCTTAAGAAGCTTGGTGAAAAAATGATCGATCGAATAACGCTTGTCATCGAGCTCGCGCTGCTGCGCCCAAGGGTCAGTCGCATGAAACAATTGCGCACCCATTGAAACCCCAGTTGCTATGGTCCGATACAAACCAATTGCACCTAGTGCTTCCAACCTGTCGGCGTCTTGAAGACATTCTCCCAAAAGTGAGCGGGGAGTTCTTCCTGCCGAAAAACTATGGTCATGAATTGCTTCGGTGATTTCCGAAACCCAGTCTCGAGACCAAGCTCTTTCACCGGATTCAATTCTCTGGGAATTCAGAATTTCAATCGCCTTTTCACTCGCTAGCCGTGAGCTCTCTTTACGAAGGGGAGAATTTTTAGGAACGGGTACACAATCATGCAAAAGAGCTGCGGCAAAAATAGCATCGTGCTCATCAGCACTTAACTTCCGACCTTCACGCAAATGAACTTCTTCTTCAAAAAGGCGAATTGCCAAGTTGGAAACACGCTCGATGTGTGAAAAGTCATGGCCAGCATCCGCAGGCGGAATGGCAGAGGCTAAATCATAAAGGAATAACACTCGCTCGTTGATTGAGGCTTTCACCAATTAACCCTTGCGAGCCCACTCTGGCTTATAAAAGAACCGTTCAAATTGTTTATTGAGAAGAGTCCAAGAACCCGCCTGAGCATCATTTTCAATGAAAACCCTGATCGCATTCACCTTCGAATCAAGATCATCAATCATATGAACGATTTGCGCTTCAAGACACGCAGGTTCTTTCGGAGATCCGTATTCAAGCTTACCGTGGTGGGCTAGAACCATGTGTTTCGCGAGCAGTTTCTTTTCAATCGGAAACTTTCCTGGCAAACGACCTTCGACCGACTCGAGCAATTGAACCTTTTGTTCAATCAATTCAGAACCCATCACCAAATGACCGATCAGACGTCCTTCTGTGGTGTAGTCTGTGGTTTTTTCATATTGAAGCTCCCAGATCTTTCCAAGGTCATGCATCATACCGCCCACGAACAACAAGTCACGGTCAACGTACGGTGAATAATTTTGAGACAAGAAATCAAGCGTCTTACAAATCGATACCACGTGCTCTAGTAAACCGACCGGATATGCATGGTGCATCGATTTGGCTGCAGGTGCCTTTTTCATTCTTGTTGCAATCTCGGCATCTTCTAGAAAGATCGATTCCATCAATGCCTTGTAAAAAGGGTCTTTCATTGAATGAATGAGCGCAGTCAATTCTGCATAAATTTTTTCAGGGCTCAAGAACGTAGGCGGTAAGAACTCATCAAGTGAGACTTCATCTTCACGAAGTACCATCATGTCTTTGATATGAATCTGGATACGACCGTTGAAACTTTGTGCGTTTCCTTCAACTTGAACAAAAGTATCCTTCACCGCTTGAGAATGAAATTTAGGTACATTGTCAAAAACCCGTGCTTCAACATCACCACTCTTGTCAGTCAAAATGACATTCATGTATGGCTTCCCGGTTTTGCCGGTAGCGACTGCGGCATATTTGATCAGAAAGGGGCTGGAGATACGGTCCTGATCATGAATCGACTTTGAATACTGAGTTTTTGGGTATTTCATAGGTGAAAATTAATGTACTCTAAAATGGCGATGAAACAAAGAATTTTACTCTCGGGCAAAGACGGAATCGACCTACTTCAACGCATTACCACACTCGACTTCAAGCGACTTGAGGAAGGCATACCCCACCCAGGTCTGTTTCTGAACGCGCAAGGAAAAATCCTGTGCTATTTCGAAGCCGTCAAGAAACCGCTCCATGACCAGATTGAAGTCACTTTTGAAAATCAATTTCTTGAATTGCTCGATCAATATACTTTCAGTGAACGATATCAAATCGAAAAACTTGATTCAAACACGTCCGAAAACACAATCACTGAAAGTGAACGCATAAAAAAACGATCCCCAAAGGAAGGAAATGAATTCTTCTGCAACGGTGAAAGTAATCCTCTCGAGATCAATCTGCAATCTGCAATTCATGATCAAAAGGGCTGCTACCCGGGACAAGAAGTAATCGAAAAAATCATTGCAATCGGTTCACCATCAAAACGGCTGTGCATGGTCAGATTGATCGGTGATGCACCTCAAAAAATAAATCTTCCAATGGATCTTGATTTTGGAAAACTGACTAGTTTTGAATATCCTTTCGGACTGGCTGTCATCAGAAAAACCCACGCAGCACCCGGCTCCGTTGTGTCGGGTAACGGTTTTAATTTCGAAGTGGTAAATGAAGAATGAAATCAACCCTGCTCTTCGCTCTCTCCATTCTCTTTCTTTCTTCGGTGCAAGCAAAAGCACAAAGCTTTTTAGAGATGGCAGGGCTAACCCCTTCTGCTCGATATCAGCACTTTGAAACCGAACACTTTGAGTTTGATTTTCAGGAAGGATATCTTCATTTCACAAAAGAAGCAGCCAAGCACTTTGAACATGTTCACACAGTTCTTTCCCCGATACTTCAATGGAAACCACGCACAAAGATTCATGTACTGATTGCTGACAATGAAGATAGCGCAAACGGTTTTGCCATGCCTTCACTACGAGTCGGCATGGTTCTGATTGCCACTCCCCCAGATCAATGGTACTCGACCTCTTATTCAGACAACTGGATCAAGTTGCTTGCGTTTCACGAGTACGTTCACATTCTCAATATCGATCCGACCACCAAATGGATGGAGACATTAAGACTGATCTTTGGTGATGTCATTCGTCCAAACGGACTTTGGCCACGCTGGATGCTTGAGGGGCTTGCTGTCTATTTTGAAACGAGAACCTCAATTCTTGGCCGGGGCAGAAGCCCTTATTACGACGCGATTGTGAGATCTTTCTTCAACGAAGGCCTCATCGGCTCTTCCGATCGTGACATTTTCAATTATGGAACCCTTAGTGGGAACTGGCCCTATTTCCCAAGCGGAGAAGTACCCTATCTTTTCGGCTATCACCTCTGGAACCAATTTGAAAAAGATCAAAAAGACGATTCAAAAACGGGAACCTACTCTATCAATTCCTCTCATCGGTTTCCTTTCTTCATTGATGGCAACCTAGACCAAGTCACTGGCAAACAATGGAATGACTATTGGCGGGCATTTGTGGCCGATGGAAACAATCGCTATTCGGAACAAATCAAGCAGGTCAAATCAGAAGGTGAAACACCCTTCAAACAAATCAGTGACTCAAAATACAGTTCGATCGGCGGAGCCATTTCACCTGACGGGCGCTGGCTTGCCTATACTGAAACCAGACTTGATGAACGTCCCGGTTTGATACTGGTTGACCTTCGTAACCATTCACATTCGATCAAGATCAGGGATAAGGTCCAGGGCGCTTCATTATCATTTACCCCCGACAGCAAAAAACTCATTTTTAGCTCTCTTGAAAGAAACACCACTTTTACTTTGTTTTCAGATCTTTTCGCCTACGATCTTGAATCGCATCAGTTTCACCAATTGACCATGGGGGCTCGTGCAAAAGACCCTGATGTCTCACCAAATGGCAAACAGGTGACATTTGTCGTATCAGACCATGGTACCAATATTCTCAAAATCGGTGACTTGGTTCTAGATGGAAGCAAACCTGGAATTGAGAACATTCGCACCGTTCATGAGCCGGAAGAATTTTCAATTCTTGCCACCCCTCGCTGGTTGAACGATGTTGAAATCATTTTTGCACTACAAAAACTGAATTCTTCTGAATCAAAAATCATGAAAACTTCCACATCAACATCAAAATCACCTATTGATTTGGTCGCGAATGGAAAGATGAACCGCTTCCCCATTCGCTGCGGAAATCGAATTTTGCACGTCTCTGACGAGACTGGTATCGACAATATCTACGAAGGCAATCAACGCATCACCAATGCAATCACTGCCGTTCAGTTTCCATTCTGTTCAAGCGATGGACAGCTCTTTGGCAGCCTTCTGACCGCAAATGGTTTTGAAGTAGTCCAATTTACATTGAAACCTTCTGCCTCTTCCAGACTTTCTAACAAAAAGATGGCAACCCCTGATGCTCCTGAAAGCATCAATGAAGCACTTCAGTCACCAGACTTAAAACAGAGCACTTTCGAAATCAGTGAATATTCTCCAATCAAAAGCATGGCACCACGCCAGTGGGCACCTATAGCAGAAATCAATTTTAATAATGTCTCAGACCTTTCGGTCGGCGGCATGATTCTAGGATTTGATGCCAGCGGAAAACACCAGTATCTTGCCGATGCCTTGTACAACTTCAAATCTTCAACCGTCGATGGCGATCTTTCTTATACCTATTATGGTTTTAGACCTTCGATTACTTTTTTGGGCGGTAGCACCACAACGATCGGCAACACGACTTACTTAAGAAAACATGAAGCTGGCCTTCAATTTGATTTTACTAACCGCTGGACCTGGCAAGATCTTCAAGTCACACCCTACATTCTTGCCTCTTCAACCAGCAGATACCGAATTTCTTCTCATCAAAAAATTGCTGAAACCACCCCTGCTGTCATTCCGCTTGGCGGATTAAGCCTGACTTATCGAAATCTTTACACATCGAAATTGGGTTTCATGCCTGAAAAAGGATTTCAATTTTCAACTTTGACCGAGACACGCAGTTTTAGTGATTCAACATTGGTTAAATTTGCAGCCGAGTATTCGCACTATTTACCCTTGGGAGAACACAAGGTCTTGAACCCCAGATTAAGACAATATCAATCTTCTGATTATATCGGGCTGATCGCAGGAAGAGACCCGGAAAGCATCGTAGATCGCGGTTCGGGCATCAATCTGACAAGAATGAAATTGCGTGGTTACACCAATCTAAACTTTGATTTAAAATCAGCATCTCAACTCGGACTTGATTTTCACTTTCCGCTGAAGACTACTTTTGCAGGAAGTGGCCCTTTCTTTTTGCAACAAACACATGGTTTTATATTTGCAGAAAACACATACATTCTCGACAGCGCTGAATCGTTGATTTCGAAAAAATCTCTTCCTTCAGTCGGTCTGGGAATCACCAGTGACACCACATTGGTCTGGTTGGCGCCAATCAGCTTCAACCTTGAAGTTCAATATGGAACCAACAAACAAGTTGGCGGTGACTTGAGTTACTTCATCTCCATGTCATCTTCAGCTCTTTAAATAAAGTTCCTCGCAATGGCGAAGGCAAGCAGGAAGATCATGGTCGGAAGTGCAATTCTTTTTGAGTCGATCGAGAGTTTTTTTCCAAACGATTTGATCACCAGAATCAAAAAGAACAAAACCCAAAGCACGGGTCCCATCGCATTTTCATTGAATGCACTTTTGATTTCACCTCGAAACATCGCGATCCAGGAATGAGTCATTCCACAAAAAGCGCACTTCAACCCTGTAAATAAAAGCAACGGACAACGGTAAGGCAACAGGTGCAACATCTTCTCAATCTCTTTTGGATCGAAGTGTTGAATCCAAAATCCGAACAATACAAAAAGCATCAGTACAAATCGTGCTGCCATACATCGATCTTAAATGGCTTTCTTTCAGTTTAAACGATGTTAGTTGTAAAAAAAACGCATCACTTGACTGTTTTAATCAATTTTTTGTTTGCAATTTTTACATGGTCACTATATAATCCGGGAGCGATGAATCACACGACTTCAAACAAACTGAAAAGTTCGAACAGTCCAGGACTGACCTTGAAGCAAAACCTGAAAGGTGGCTCTTCGAGCAATCTTGAGATCATCGGAAATAGTGAAAAATTAAAACAAATGCTCAGCATCGCTGATCGTGTGGCTCCAACTCAAGCATCCATCTTGATTCTTGGTGAGAGCGGTACCGGAAAAGAGCTCATTGCTCGCCGTATTCACACAAAAAGCCAAAGAGCCGCTTCAAATTTTGTAGCCATCAACTGTGGCGCCCTGACTGAATCACTTCTTGAAAGTGAACTTTTTGGCCATGAAAAAGGCGCATTTACCGGCGCAGTGAACACCAAACAAGGTTTGGTTGAAACCGCTGAGGGCGGAACCCTTTTTCTTGATGAAATCGGTGAAATGCCACTCTCACTTCAAGCAAAACTCCTTCGTTTTCTACAAGAGGGCGAAATTTATCGCGTCGGCGGTAAAGAACCAATTCACGTCAACGTGCGCATCCTGAGCGCTACCAATCGTGACCTTGAAAATGAAGTTCAAACAGGCAAGTTTCGCGAAGACCTTTATTATCGTCTGAATACCATTTCCATTCGCTCTCCAGCCCTCAGAGACCGCAAGGAAGACCTGGGCGCCCTCATGGAGCACTTTTCACCAGGAATTCTTGGTGATTTGTCCCCAGATGCAACGGATTGCCTGCTTCGCTATCAATGGCCAGGCAATATTCGTGAGCTTCAAAACACAGTTGAACGCATGCGGGTACTATCAGGCGGAAGCAAGATTTCAGTACAAGAGCTACCTACTTCAATTCGAAATCCCAGTTCACCTCATAACGAATTGAAATTAAAAGACATTACTTCAATTCACTTAACTCTGGAAGAATTGGAACGGTTACACATTCTTCGTTGTCTTGAACACTTTGAAGGCAATAAGACCCGCGCCGCGCAATCTTTAGGAATTACTATTAAAACTCTCTATAACAAGCTTCATCGATACGGAATTTTGGACAAATCAGAAGCAAACCTGTAAAACAACTACTCTCGGAGGAAACATGAAAAAAGCAGTGAAACCAGCTAAAAAAGCAGAACCAGCTAAAAAAGTAAAAGCAGCAGAAGCTGTTACAGGAAAACCTATGGCAAAATCGACTAAAAAAGCAGAACCAAAGGTGAAACTTTCTGTTTCCAAAAAATCAGAATCAATTGAAATCATCGCTGAAGAAGTAGTGAAAACTGCTGAAGCAGTTGAAGAAGAAGAAGAAGCGATGGAAAGTGCCGCAGCTGCTCGTAGCAGTGCAAACGATGCGGGACTTGCAATTGCAGCCGCTACTTCGGAAGCGAATGCAGGCTCTTTGAAAAACTTCCGTCATCATCCAGATATCGAAAACTTCTACCGTTTTATTTTCGAAAACGATCTTCGCTATGAAGGTCTTGAAATCATCGACGCAATGATGTCTCAACGTGAAACTCTCAAAACCATGAGAGCAGCAAAAGCAAAGGCACACTGAGTTCGATTATCAGTTTAATAAAAAAGGACAGACACTCTCGTGTTTGTCCTTTTTTTTATCAATTTTCAGCTAAAATCAGATTCTTTTTGCAAGAATCAAAATTTGGTTTGCACCGTTGGAATCCGTTTTGCGTCCCACCCGCTCCACTTGAAATCCGGTCTGATCAAACATCGAGCAGAGCGCTTTCTCGCTATAAAGGTGAATCTTGCGTGTTGGTAATTTCTGCATATCAACCGCCTCAGACATAATCGCAGCTTCTTCAAAGCTGCCTGTTCCTTCGTATAAAACAGCACCGATGACTCCACCGACTTTCACACCCTTGAAACAAATGGCGAGCAACCGCTGTAAAGTTTCCGCCGGTAACTCCGAGAACGATAGATTCGCCCAAACACCGCCGTACTCCGCTTCTTTCAAACTGAGAAAAAGAAAGTTTTTCTCTTCAATCACCACACCTGTACTTGCATGAACGGCACTGGCTGCGGCGGCCAATTCAGAAGAAGACTCGATACCCACGCCTGAAAACCCCGCCTTATACAACCAAGCCAGATCCAACCCGTTTCCACAGCCGAGGTCCAATACCCGAGCGCCAGGTTCTAACATTTCAATAAAAGGCAATAAATCTGCGGGTGACTTTTCCTTTAACCACTTCTGGTGAAAGTCCCGGGCTTGAAGATTATAGTATGGGGAATGATCGGAAAATGATGGGTTCATAATGTTTAGCAAAGTGGTTGTCTATGCGTGTCAACTCTGATAGATCTCCCTTCATCATGATGAAAAAACGAACGATTTTCAACGCTTTATTCAGTCTGATCCTTTCCCTTTTTGGGTACTCATCTTATGCCCAAGAGACTGAAAAAACCTGGTTTGAAACCGCTCGTCGAATGGCTCAAGCCACATCTCAAGATGAAATGAGATTAATTCTGAATGAAACCGTTCCTGGGTTTCTCGCCACGGTAGAACAAGATTCAAAACAAAATCGTGAACTCCTCAACCTTTGGGGACTTTCACGCAATATCGATGAAAGCCACCTTTCTGATGGAACCAGAACCGTTCCTGCGAATGTGATTCAATTTCTGCAATCCATTTTGAAAGTTCAATACGACGATAACTTCGTTTTTGGCCATGCGGGGCTTACGCATACTTACGGGTATTTAATGAGTAATCTTCAAACCCCTTTTGGGTTTAAACGCGCTCGATATGTTGCGGGTGAAATCGAAGCCGGCTTTGGTTTTTCAGAAGCCCTTTTTTCTGGTCTTTCCAACAAGGGAACTCTTCTTTCAAATTTGACTCACTTCGCTGGAACCATTGCGTTTCGCGATCACAATCGGGTATTGAATGGGCTTACGTGTCGTATTCCCGAAATTGCAAATTACCCCTATCAAAACCTTCAACCCAAGCGCCTCATTGAGCGTATTCGTGACGATGAGTTCTTTCTTGAACTGAGAACTGACATTGTTCCGTTCCCCAATAATAACAATCATGGTCGCAACACGCACCTGTTGATCTATTCAATTGATTATCACGCTCGCGGTCAAGATTCTCAACCTAGACTCATCACCGTATTTCCGGTACAAAAGGGATTCATGGACGGAGTGTTTGCACCTTCTGGTCTGGGTGAGCGAGAGCACATCCGCCTGAAATACAATGCGGCACTTCCGGTATCCATTCCTGCAGAAAAAATGATTGGAAAACGGTTCATCGCTGATGAAAAACCCACAAACTAGTATTGAAGTCACTAATCTTAAACGTAGTTTCAAATCGGTCAAAAAAGAATCCGGCTGGAGAGGAACCCTCAAGCTTCTCACCAATCCCGAATACATCACTCACGACGCCTTAAAAGGAATCAACTTTAAAATTGAAACCGGTGAGTTTGTCGGTTTAATCGGAGCAAATGGTGCCGGTAAAACCACACTTCTTAAAATTTTATCCGGCCTCATTCCACCAACCAGTGGCGAAGCCGTTGTTCTGGGCTACGAGCCCTTCGATCGAAAGCTTGAATTCAGAAAACAGATTTCACTCGTCATGGGTCAGAAGGCACAACTCTGGTGGGATTTACCAGCCCTTGAGGCTTTTGATCTTCTGCGTGCTGTTTATCAAATTCCCCGGGATGTTTACCAAAAACGCGTTGATGAACTAACCAACCTTCTCGATGTCACCAAGCTTCTCAACACACAAATTCGTCGACTATCGCTCGGTGAACGCATGAAAATGGAAGTGATCGGGGCAATCCTTCATTTACCGAAAGTGATTTTCCTCGATGAACCTACCATTGGTTTGGATGTCCTTGCCGCCCATAAACTACGCGGCTTTTTGAAAGAACATAATCAAAAAGAAGGAGCAACCATCATTCTCACCAGTCACAACATGGATGACATTTCCCAGCTCTGCAAACGCATTCTTCTGATCAAAGAAGGAGAGCTCATCTACGATGGTGATGCCGACAAATTGGGCCAAAGAAACGAATGTCAGTTGAAAGTACAAATGATCAACGAAACTTCCATCGATGACCTTCAACAATCACTCACTTCAGTTGAAGCACGCATCAGCAAGGATGAGGCATCAGATTCGACTTTTCTGATTACGATTCCTCGGGCAAAAATCGCTGAATCGTTTCAAATCCTTTTTCAACGCTACAGTATCGCTGATGTGGCCATTCAAGAACCTTCTCTTGAACGAATCATTCAACAGATTTATCAGCAATAGGACTAATGCAATGAACATGATTCGCATCAAATGGATGATGGAGTGGCGACTGGCTGCGGTCCGGAATGGAATGAAAGACGCGCTTGCTTATCGCTGGGACTTTCTGATTGATTTTTTCACTCAGGCCTTTGTACCCGTCGGCATCCAGCTTATTTTGTGGCATTCCATTTTCACCCAAAGCGGTACCACCGTTTTCGGTGGAATGAAGTATACCGAGCTTCTTGCATACACTTGGACATCAATTCTCTTCAGTCAGGTACGGGGAGGAAACTACGACTTTGCACTGATTGAAATGATTCGTACCGGATCACTGAGCCAATCATTGTTGAGACCCGTTGGGCCGGTTGAGTTCGTTTTCTGGCGAGGTTTCGGTGAAAAGATTTTTACCGCTGCCTTTTGCCTTTTTCTAGGTCTTCTCGCTTCATACTTTGCTGATCGCTCTGTACTCAATCTGTTACTGGCAATGATGCTTGCTGTACTGGGTAATGTGATTCACTACCTTTTCGGAGCCACCCTTGCTGCAGTGGCATTTTATTGGGAAAACGCTTTTGCAATCTTGCTGGTCAAGAACATGATGGTCAGCTTGCTTTCAGGTGAAGTCATGCCACTCAGCGTGTTTCCCGCAAAATACTCATGGATTTGGGAATCGACTCCCTTCTATCTTTATGTTTATGGACCAACTCAGGTTGCACTTGGTAAATGGTCACCTGAAGTCTGGGCTCATCACATGATGATCGGTTTTGGCTGGTGTATCGCGTTTGCGATTCTATTGAAGATCACCTGGAGCCGTTCGATTCGTCAATATCAAGGAATCGGGGGTTAAGATGATTGCCATTTACTGGGATGTCTTCAAGACGATTTTTAAAAATAACTTTGTAAAAGAATTCATCTATCGCACGAATGCCTTTGCGATGACCTTTGCTGATCTGATCTGGGTTGTGGTGGAACTTGCTTTTTTTGAAGTGATTTACAGCAATATCGCCAACATCAATGGCTGGGGCCGTGAACAGTGTTTTTTCTTTTTAGGAATCTTTGTTTCAAGTGATGCACTCTTCACCACATTCTTTCAACGCAGCTTTTGGGAGTTTCCGATGCTGATCAACAGGGGCGACCTTGATGTATTGCTGACGAAACCGGTATCACCTGTCTTTTTAGCAACCATGAAAAGCATCAACTTCACCCAAGTTCTTAACCTTATTTTGGGTTTCTGGATCATCGCTCACTATGGTCCTGCCGCAGGCTTTGATGGCGGACTTGCATGGCTTGCTGTATTTTTCTGGATCATCATCGGCCTTGCGACTCAGTATCTGATGCGCTTTGTATCAGTGGTCTGGGCGTTCTGGCTTGAAAGAGGAATTACTGTATCGGCTCTCTATTACCAGCTTTACGCACTGGCAAACAAACCATCGGGTCTTTATCCGGCATCGATCCGTTTTGTAATCAAGACGGCATTGCCATTTGCATTCATGGGTAGCCTACCCGTACTTTCAGTTACCGGTAAATTACCATTGCAAGACTACCTCCTCGTAGCAGTTGTTCTTGTGGTCTATACCTTCCTGGCTCGTACCCTTTGGAAACGCGGTTTAAAACGCTATCAAAGTGCCAGTTCCTGATTCCAAGAAATTTTCATCTATAAATTAAAATAAAAAAGCCCCGAGTGAATCACCCGGGGCTTTTTCAATTTCATTCTTCAGAAAAGATTATTTCTTTTTCGCTTCTTTTGCGGTGGCTACTTTCGCAGCACCCAAGATCATCTGAATGGTGAGCTCTTCACGCACGCGGTATTCAAAGTTCGAAAGGTCACGAGGATTTGCATCCAAACGGTCTTTCAGCATTTTTACTTCTACGCCGTAACTTGCTGCCATTTTAGCCATTTCAGCTTCGATGTCGGCAGGTTTAGCAACGATTTTTTCTTTTTTCGCAATTGCATCAAGAAGAATGCCCGCACGAACTTGGGTTTCAGCGCGCTTCTTGAAGTCTTGAAGCTGGCTGACAATCGCAGATTGAACCATCTGATCATTAAAACCATAACGCTTAAGCTCGTTTGAATAATCATCTGCCAATGCACGCATTTGTGAATAAACAAGACCTTGTGGAACTTCGATCGCGTTTTTCTCGATCAGCTTTTCAATCATGTTATTGCGAAGTGAATTATCAGATTCTTCAGCTTTATTTTTCGCCAACATCTCTTTTGACTTGGTTTCGAAGTCAGCAAGACTTTCGTAACCGAATTCCTTCACGAGTTCTTCGGTGAACGCAGGAAGAACTTTTTCCTTCACTTCACGAACGTCAACTGTGTATTCAGCTTCTTTGCCCGCAAGGTTTGCATCCGTGAACTCTTTATCATAGTTCATTTTGAAAGTTTTGTTTTCACCTGCTTTAAGGCCAATGAGGTTTTTCTCAAACTCAGGCAACAATTGACCGCTACCGATTTCGGCATTGCGCTCACCGCTCAAGTTTGGCTGAGATTCCATTCCTTTATCGGTCTTGATTTTACCTTCGTATTTGAAGTCAACGAAGTCACCGGTTTTTGCCGCACGAGCAGCTGGAGTGATTTCGGCTTTACGATCAAGAAGGTTCTTTTTCACTTTCTCAATGTCTTCTGCGGTCACTTCAGCAGAAACTTTTTCAACTGAGAGACCTTTGTAATCTTTAGGGTCAACTTCAGGCACCACTTCAACAGTTGCAACGTATGAAAGCTCTTGGCCTTCAGCAATGTGAATGTGTTCTTTTTCTTTGGCACCTTCGAAAGATGGCTCACCTACAATACGAAGTTCATGTTTTTTCAATGCTTCGTTGTAAGTTTCGTTGATCAAAGAGTTGAGAGCGCTTTGATTCACTTCTTCTTTATAATATTGCTTAACCAAGTTGAGAGGTACTTTACCTGGACGGAAGCCTTTGATTTTTGCAGTTTTTTGAGCTTCAGCAAATTTCTTCTCTACGGTCTGGCTGACTTTCCCAGCAGGGATAGTCACAATAAATTTTTTCTGAACGGTCGATACGTTTTCTAGTTTAATTTGTGTTTCCATATGAGCCCTATAAAGTATACCAAACCCGCTCTAATGTCAGCCCTTTTGGAGGGGCTGTGGTACCCACAAGGGAGCGGTCTTTTTTCTCTATGATATCAAGCATTTCTTCAGGATTACGACGTCCCTCACCCACCTTGAGGAGGGTCCCGGCGATTCCACGTACCATTTGCTTCAAAAAACCGGTTCCCACCAGCCGAACCCGGATCACAGAATACCCCTCATCACTGAGGTCGGCCCCTGGAAAAGCGGGCATGATTTCGTGAGTAACTTCTGCTTCGAGAATCTCACGAACGGTCGATTTCAGCGGGTTTGCATCTGATGCCTGAAACGCCTTGAAATCATGTTCACCACGTAGATGAACCACTGCCTTTTTCATCGCATCGATATCAAGCGTTCGGTAAATCCACCACGTCGTGTCCATCAAGTGAGGCAAGGGGCTCGGGCCTTGCTGAAAATAATAACTATACTGCTTCTTAATAGCTGATCGCTGAGCATGAAAATCATCTGCGACACGGTCCACACGCATCACCCGAATGTCAGACGGAAGATAGGTATTCATTCCACGCTTTAAATTCTCTTCAGTGAGCTTGGTATTTGAAGTTCGAAAGTGAGCAACCTGTCCCACTGAATTTACACCCGCATCGGTGCGACCACTGCCGACTACCACAATTTTTTCATTGGTAATTCTACTAATCGCATCTTCAAGAGTTTCTTGAATTGCCGGTAACACGGGAGATTCAGGACCACCTTTTGATTGGCGCTGCCATCCGCAATAGTTCTTGCCGAGATATGCGACTCTAAATGCAAACTTATGATTCATCCTAAAACTCGAATGTAAAACCGGCATATAAACCGGCGCGTTTGAACATCACGCTAGACTTGAGGGAATTGAGATAAAGGTACTCAAGAAAAAAGTAGGTATGCTGAATACCATCTGCAAGGTAACTGTCGCGTGAAGTTTTTGTATCTAGAAAATCGAGCAGCAAAGATGCCCCAAGGCTGGTTTGGTAAACAAAACTGTAGCCCTTCTTGTCTGAAACGGAATCTTCACGGGTTTCATTATAAAAAATCGCTCCACCACCGGCTGAAGCATATGGTCTTAAGATACGAAGTAAATTAAAACGATAAGTCCCGGTAAGAACGACCGGAACTTGAAAAAAACCGAAACCGGTTTGAGAAACATTCGAGCCTGAATACCCGAACTGAAAGAGACCTTTTCCGCCGGAATAGGCGATACCGAAATCGCCGCCGATCCCGAAACTTCCAAAATTCTCGGAGTGAAATAACTGGCGCTCATAATGAAGAATCATTTCGGGCTGGTAGCCTGAACCATAAATTTCTTCAAATGAATGTGTGGCATTTGCAACACTGACATTCATGCCTGTAGAAAGACCCAGTTTCAAGCTGGCTGCGTTTTTAATTGATGGCTTATCTCCAAAACCAAGCTTGTCATCACGCCCATCTTTAACCACTTTTATCGGGCTCTCACGATCAGTCTCACTCGGTAACTTTGTTTTTTCTTTTTTTGAATAATCCTTTGCAGCCTCTTCACTCTCATCAGGTGGAAGCGTTTTCTTGATTCTGCCGATATAGGATTCATTCGCATTAGCCGGAGTCGGATTTTCCGTTTCCAGTTTCTTTTTTTCTATTTCACTGTAACTTTCACTAGTCGAAACCTTTTCATCACCAATCTGTTTTTTAATACGATCAAGATAGGGTTGAATAGGTTCATCAGCGCTCGAAACCTTTAAAATTGCCCAGGCCATGAGTTCAATCGGCGTCAGCACCTTCAGGGCCAACGATCGAATGATTGGTTTATCCCAAGCCCATTCGGCAAGCGCCGGAGAGTAATGATAATAATTTTTGATGAAATCTCGGCCCAAATCAAATTTTGAAAGTACCTGATCTCTGAAACGACGAAGCATCATCACCGGAGCAGCTCTACCATCATGATATGCGGCCGTAGCGATGAAACACTTACTTTCGGACAACATTCCGTTGATGCTTTGAGATTGAACCACGCACGATGACTTGGTACCCGAAATAATCCCCGCAATATTTTGCAGATATACATCAAGGTTATAAGCATGGTCAGTACCATTAGTCGTATTGACGAAACCTTTAATGACTTCCGAAGTTCCTGAAGATGAAACCCTAGAGACGATAGAATTGCTGGTAAGTCCGCCCGGAGGAGCATCTACAGCAGCCCCATCTTTGGCCAATACCAGCAAATATTGAAGTGCAGCTCCAGTTCCAATAGTAATATTCGGAGTGAACTGACCCACATTCAAAAAAATCGATGAATCACCAGGAAAATAGTGGTTCGACGGACAAGTTGCAGTGATCGAAGGCGCCTCATCGGTCAAGCCTAAAGTCGTTATTTCATGAATTGCACCTGTTGAATTCCCGACATCACTTCCCGTGGTAGCAGAAGGATTGACCACCCCGAAATAAACATCTACTTCCTGGGTTAAAGTTAAATTGGTCGCATCTTGAGCATTCGAAGAAGAGCAGAGTGCGGAGGCAGATGAAGTGGTCACTGGTGAACAAAGCTGAGAAAGAGTAAACGACAGTCTTAATGTCGAGTTTTCAGAATAATAAGCACCCGTATTCGTACTGAGACACCCGCCGCTATTTGAACTGCAATCACTCGGAGCGGAATCTCCAACGACTTGGCTTGCTCCGGTCAGAGTGACATAACCACTTCCTGCTTTTAATGCCACTGCAATTCGCTGTCCTGTGGTGACCGTAAATTTATGGTTGGTACTGACATCGATATAAATCAGATCATTTGCCGAAGCATTGATATAGCGATAATCAGGGTGCAATACAGCTGGGGCCGTAGGAGCTGAACCGTTTCTACCAGGAAAATAAATTTTGATATTGGAATCACCCATTACCTTTTGAGGCAATGGAGCCGGAGGATTGACCAGAATTTCTGCGGCATCTGCCGTAATTGAAAAAGCAAGTAAAGCGACTAAGAGTTCAAACTTGCGCAACACCATTCACTCCGGTCTTTTGTTTTTTATCACGAATAAAACACATGTATCCAGCCCACATCATGCCCAAAACCAAATATGCAAAACCGCAGACAAATAGGGTGATTTCTGGCATTTGAACAACACTAAGAATGAAAACAACAGGGATCAACAAAATCCAGGCCTTGCCCTTTGATCTCCAGTTCACTTCTTTAAATGAAGGAAAAGGAATATTGCTTACCATCAGCAATGCAAGTAAAGCCCCGATGATAGCGAAAAAAACTTGAATGAAGGAATCAGAAAAATATGAGGTCTCTACTTGAAGCATCACGCTGGTAACCACAATTCCAGCCGATGCAGGAGATGGCATTCCCTGAAAATAGCCTTTACGGATTTTAGCCAGTTTAGTCGGGTCCTTTTCTTCCGCACTTACGTTGAATCGGGCCAATCTCAATGCTGCACAAATGGAATAGAATGCTGCAACGCTAATTCCAAAACCACCAAGCCCATTCAACACATAAGAATAAAGCATGATTGCCGGCGCAATACCAAATGAAGTCAAATCTGACAAAGAATCATACTGAACACCAAAAGCAGAAGTTGCTTTCGCCATTCGAGCCACTCGACCATCCAGTGAATCAAAAATCGCCGCAACAATGATCAACCAAGTTGCCTTGACGAAATCACCTTGAATCGAATGAATCATCGAAAGAAAGCCACAAACCAGGTTTGCGGTCGTAATCATGTTCGGAAGAATATAAATTTTTTTCATGAGGTCCTGGATCTTTCCCTAATAAATTCAGGCTAGCACACGTTTGACTCGTTATGCAATTCCGCCTCGCAGGGCAACGGGCGCAGCCTTTAGCAACCCTTTTCTTAACTTGACTTCAGCCTCTGAATCTCTCAAATAACGTGGTCTGAGCAATAAAGGTTTTCGCGTTACTGTTTGTTGTAACGACTCCCACATCAGAGTCGCCAAAATTCGAGGTTGTGGCTGATGTAACCCATGCGCATGTACTTCGATTCTACGTTTTACAGGAAGCAGCTTGAAAACATCCGGATAGCGCTCGATCGACTGACCAATCGCAACCCACATACTTTTCGGATTTTTACTCAAATAGGTCTTCACCGATTCAATCACTTCTTCTGGCGTAAGGGTCATCTCAGTAACGCCACGAGCCCATAGACCGGAAGAATCACCATCAGCCATTGAAACACAATCTCTTACCGCTTTCACAGGTCCGAGCAGCGTAAACCACTCACCCTTAGTGGCATCCGTACACGCCACAAGCAAAGTCTTGTCATTTTTCTTGTCGTCACCCAGAAGTGAAACCAATCCTCGCGCCAAAAACGCAAGACTGGAGATTGCCACGGTAGGAATTTTCAATTGTTCGGCAAGAATTTTAGCCGTGGTGATGCCGATACGAAGACCAGTGAAAGAACCGGGACCAACACCAACGCCAATCGCAGCTAAATCAGAAAGTTTCCAACCAGCACTTTTCAACACGATATCGATGGTCCAAAGCAGGCGTTCAGAGTGCTTACCCGTTTCAAAACTCAAAGACCATTCTGAAACCAGACGTAAACGCTGATCTACAACTTCGAATGCTACGACTACACCCGAGGCCGATGAAGTATCCCATGCGATGTATTTCTGAGACATGAGTTAAGCCTTGGTCCTTTTTAGGGTTAATTGAAGATTGGTAATCTTGAAATGTCATTCTTCATCACGATAGCCATGATTCCAAGAATGAAGACCAAACCTACCTGCTGAGCGATTTCAACCTGCTTGAGACTCAGAGCCTTACCTCGAATCGCTTCGATACCGAGAAGAACAATATGACCGCCATCGAGTACCGGAATTGGGAGAATATTCAACACCCCTAAACCAATAGAAAGAATCGCCATCATCTTTAAGAAATCGATTAATCCGCGATTGATCGAATCACCTGCGAGTTTTCCGATCAAAATCGGTCCGCCCAATGATTTCACTGAAACCTGCCCTTGAAGCATCTTCGAAATAGAGATGAAGTTTTTTGCAGTAAGATCAAACATGCGTGCTGTACCCAGATAAACAAGTTTGAACGGGTTCCAAATTTGTTCTTTGATCATGTCTGGCTCAAACATTGAAGGAATAGGCATTACTCCCACAGTGAATTGCTTCATCTTTTTCATCATCGGGTCACGTTCCGTACTCACGGTAGGAATGATTTCAAGAGGAATGATTTTGCCTGCTCGTTCAAGAACAAGGCTTACTTTGCCCTTCTCTTCGCCCGCTTTTTGAATTTTCATTCTTAACTCGAAAAAGCTTCTAACCGTAAAATCATTCACCGATACCAAACGATCGCCTTTTTGAATCCCTGCTTTTTCAGCAGGTGACTCAGGCATCGTCTGTTCAACAAACAACTCAGATGAATGAAGGCCAAAATCAGTGGCAAGATTACCCGAATATGTGCCTACCAAAGTGAGATTAAGTACTTCTGTAGCTCCACGTTTAATTTCAAGAGCAAGAGATATTGGTTTTGAAATTTCAACTGTTGATTGCATCGCTTGGTATGCTGATTCAAGCGCTTCAAAACTTTCCACCTTCTGGCCATTGATTACTGAGATCTCATCACCATTTTTGAATCCAGCTTTAGCAGCAAGCGACTCAGGGTTTGAAATGGCAATCTTGGTCATTCTCGCGTTTGGAACCAAACCTTCAATTACACCGACTTTTTTATTTTCGCCGTAAATACTGAAACCATCTTCAGATTGGGTTTTGTAATTGATGGTTTTAACTACACCAGCACGATCAATGCCAAAAGCGACATCTTTATCCGCTTTATCGGTTAGCTTGATCACCATATCTTCGAATTTCAAAATAGGTTCGCCATCAATGCTGGTTATTTTATCACCAGCGACGAAACCTGCTTTTTGTGCAGGCGAATCTAGAAGCACTCTGCCAAATTTTGTCGACATCTGTGGTTCACCGATTGCCATCATCGCCATGAATACAATGATCGCCCAAAGAAAATTAAAAAGAGGTCCACCAAAGAAAACAAAGAAACGCTTCCATGGGGCCTGATGATGTAGCGCTCGTGCTTTTTCTTCAGCTGTTAATTCAGTTGTTGGATCTTCGCCTAGCAGCTTTACATAACCGCCAAGTGGAATTGCCGAAACGCGGAAATCGGTTTCTCCAATTTTCTTGGAAAACAAAACCGGTCCGAATCCAACTGAGAAAGCATCCGCTCTCACATTGAAAAGTTTTGCAAAAAGAAAGTGTCCGAACTCATGAATGATTACGAGCGGAATGAGTACAAGAATGAACCCTAAAATAGATGACATAGTCAGCCTCTTTCTATGAGGAAGAGTATCTCAAAACAGACTGAATATCGCTACGAAAACAATGAGTTTTCAGGAAAGAAGCCAAAGAAATGCAAGCATAACAGGAAGCGCAAACACGACTCCGTCAAAACGGTCCAAAAAGCCGCCATGACCAGGCAAAATACTGCCGGAATCCTTTACGTTTGCAGCCCTTTTCATCATGCTTTCACACAAATCACCCAGCATGGAAGCAACACTGATGGTCAAAGACATGACACCGATTTCAATGAAACTAACTCCGTTGATGTAAATTTGGGCAAAAACCAAAGAAACAATCAACGCACCAATACTACCTGTAAGTGCGCCTTCCCAAGTTTTCTTAGGACTGACGGTTTCAAAGAAAAGACGTTTTCCAAAATATTTGCCACCAAAATAAGCAAACGTATCTGATGACCAAACCACTAACATGGCAAAGATCAACCAGTATTTACCTTGATTGGATTGACGAATGGTAACCATCAGCATCGGTATCCAGCTGGCATAGATCATACCGAAACAAGCTGCCATCAGTTCCTGAATATGCTTTGAAAGCTTCTGGGTACCCTCTTCAGTAGCCAATGCGGCAGAACCTTCATAGTTCAAAAGACGCGGAACCATCAATAAAAACACAATAAACAAAAGGAAAAGGGGCATCAAACCAAGAAATGAAGAACTTAAACCAATCGACATCCAGTAATTCAAAAAATGAAAAACGGTATTCAGTAAGAGCATCATTGCGGTCTTGGCACCGGCATCCGGAAGCGAAAAAAATAAGCGGCAAAACTCGAAAAGCATGCCCATTGAAACAATCCAGGAAAACAATGCAACACCTTCGATACCCAAACTAGTCAGCAACACCAAAATGAGGGGTACACCGATAGCTGCGGTCATGATTCTTAATTTGAGATTCTGATTCATATTTACCTACAAAACGGGTCAGACAGCCCCGAATCTTCTTTTCCTGTTCTTGAAATTCTCAAGTGATTTATGAAATTCTTCAACTGAATAATCCGGCCAATTCAACTCTGGAAAATCGAATTCAGCATAAGATGCCTGCCACAGCAAATAATTGCTGATGCGCTTCTCACCACTCGTTCTAATCAATAAATCGACATCTGAATTTTCACCTAGCGGGCTGGTCCAAAGGTATTCTTCAAATTTTTTCTCATTTAACGATTCAGGCGTCGCGATACCATTCATGCAATCTTTTGCAAATTGAGTAGCTGCCTGAATGATTTCAGCCCTTCCACCATAAGAAAGAGCGAAAGTAAGAATCATTTGATTCCCGTCCTTCAACTCATTCATCGCACGCTTCAACTCATCTCTGACATCCGTAGGCAAACGTTCGATTTCGCCGATCACGTGCAATCGAATGCCATTTTTTTTCATGTCCTTGATTTGTCGATGGACGTACTTTTTCAGTGTCTTCCAAAGCACGCTCAGCTCTTCTTCAGGTCGCTTCCAGTTTTCCGTAGAAAATGCGTACAAGGTCAGAGCCGAAACACCAAGCCTACGGGCTTCACGGACAATTTCCTTTACGCGGTTACTTCCACGAAGGTGCCCATAAAAACGCGGATAGCCGCGGGCTTGCGCCCAGCGGCCATTACCGTCCATAATGATTGCGATATGCTTTGGAACTAGAGCGCTCATTGAACCTAGATGGTCATGATCTCTTTTTCTTTAGTGGCAATCACTTTGTCAGTTTCTGCCACTTTTTCATCGGTCTTCTTTTGAATCTGTTCTTGAAGTTTTTTAGACTCATCTTCAGAGATGGTTTTAGCCTTCTCTTGTTTTTTCACTTCTTCGTTTGCATCACGACGTGAGTTACGAATTGCAATTTTTGCATCTTCACCCATTTTTTTAATCATTTTGACCATCTCTTTACGGCGGTCTTCAGTCAGTGGAGGCATGGTAATGCGAACCACTTTACCGTCGTTTTGAGGCGTAAAGCCAACGTTCGCTTCAAGAATGGCTTTTTCAATTGCACCAAGCATCGCTGGCTCCCATGCAGCGATCTGAATCGTACGCGCATCGGGAGTGGTCATGTTTGCAACTTGTGTGATTGGAGTTTTAGAACCGTAGTAATCAACATGAATATGATCGATCAACGCGGTAGACGCGCGACCGGTGCGAACTTTCAAAAGATCTTTTTGAAGGGATTGAATGCATTTATCCATTGCTGCGGATGCATCAGTAAGTACGTTTGACATGATAGTGTCCTTTCTCTTTCTAATTAATTAGTTGGTTTTATGAACGAGGGTTCCGACGTGATCGCCTTGAACCACTTTCAACATCGTTCCTGTTTCACGCAGATTGAAAACAATGATTGGAAGTTTGTTATCCATACAAAGCGTGATTGCAGTGGTATCCATGACTTTCAACCCTCTTTGAAGAACATCCATATAGGTGATCTCATCAAAACGGGTTGCGGTTTTATCGAGTTTAGGGTCAGCGGTATAAATACCATCAACACTGGTACCCTTGATCAGAACATTGCAGTTCATTTCCATCGCACGAAGTGCGGCTGTGGTGTCAGTAGTAAAATATGGACTACCAACGCCCGCTGCAAAAATCACCACGCGACCTTTTTCCAGGTGACGAATGGCTTTTCTACGAATGTAAGGTTCTGCGATCGCGCGCATTTCAATTGCAGACTGAACGCGGGTATTCACTTTTTTACGCTCAAGCGCATCTTGAAGTGCAATACAATTCAATACTGTCGCAAGCATGCCCATGTAGTCAGCAGATGCGCGGTCCATACCTTTGGTTGCGCCCTTTACACCACGGAAAATATTTCCGCCGCCAACAACAATACAGACTTCAACACCGGCTTCTCTCATTGACTTGATTTCGTTGGCAATGACTTCAAGTACGTCGGTATCGATTCCATATCCGGCATCTCCGGCAAGTGCTTCACCGGAAAGTTTCAACAGGACTCTTTTGTATTTTTCACGTTTCATTTGCTGCCTCAAAGTTGCGCTGATTTTTTGCGCTGGATACAAAAAAGGAGCCTTGGCTTGAGACCAAGGCTCCTTGATTTTTTAGTGCTGGGTTTCTTCAGCAACTACTTCCACGCCTTCACCGAGAACGAATCTCGCGAAACGTGTAATAGCAAGAGTTTCACCCATTGCCTTACTGGTTTCATTCGTCAAAGCTTCAACAGTTTTCTTGTCGTCTTTGATGAATTTCTGCTTAATCAGGCAGTTTTCTTCGAAGTATTTATTGATCTTACCGATCGCGATCTTCTCAAGAACATCAGCTGGCTTGTTCTGAGTCATCAATTGAGCCATTGCGATTTCTTTTTCTTTCGCAACAAGTTCAGCAGGAATTTCTTCTTGCTTCAAGAATTGAGGACCAGTTGCAGCGATGTGCATAGCCAAGTCGGTCATGTAGGTAGAGAACATTTCGTCAGATGCTTTAGCATCGTTAGCCATATTCACTTCTACGATCACGCCCATTTTTCCACCCATATGGATGTAGCTCTTCACTTGCTTGCCGCCACCGAGTGGGTAACGGATAAAGCGACGAATAGTGATGTTCTCACCAACCTTAGCGATGGTTTCTTTCAAGAACTCATCCATGGTTTTAGAGGTATCACCAACGTACTTTTGAGAAAGAAGTGCAGTTGGGTTTTCTGGATTTGATTTTGCAATGTGAGCTGCAACATCTTTCACGAAATTCTTGAAATTGTCGGTCGCTGCCACGAAATCGGTTTCGCAGTTCACTTCCACCAATACAGCCGCGCCTGCAGCAGCATCAGCAAAAGAGAATACGGTACCTTCTTTAGCGGTACGTCCTGCTTTTTTAGAAGCAGAAGCAATACCCTTTTTACGAAGGTGCTCGATCGCTTTTTCAATGTCCCCACCATGTTCAGTGAGGGCTTTTTTACATTCCATCATTCCGGCGCCAGTGCGCTCACGTAGTTTTGCTACTTGTTCAGCGGTAATTTGCATCGTGATTGATCCTTATTTCTTTTTAGCTGTTTCAGCTGCTTTAGCCAATACTGCTGCTACTGTAGCTGCATCTGCTTCTTCAACTGCTGGCTGTTCCATTGCTTCGAGTTCTGCAGCATCAACACCTTTAAGGTCGATATCGCCTTCGAAACGAGAAGTTTTCTTCTCAGAACCGTCTTCGTTCTTATCGCCCATTGCTCCGCCAGATGCGCGAAGTTTCTCTTGGAACTGTTGAGTTCCTTCGAGACATGCATCTGCCATCAATTTAGCGAAGAGGCTAACGCTACGGAAAGCATCATCGTTACCAGGGATCATGTAGTCAATTCCTGTAGGGTCACAGTTGGTATCAACGATTGCCACAGTTGGAATGTGAAGGCGTTTTGCTTCTTTAATTGCAATGTGCTCTTTAGAAGTGTCGATCAAGAAGATCGCGCCTGGAAGTTTCTTCATGTCTTGAATTCCGCCCAAGCCCTTACGGAGCTTAGCCAATTCACGATCGAAACCAGATTGTTCTTTTTTAGTGTAGTCGTTCCAGTTTTCAGAAAGTTTCAATGCTTCGAGTTTTTTCAAACGATCGATTGATGCTTTCACGGTTTGGAAGTTGGTGAGCATTCCGCCCAACCAACGTTCAGTCACATAGTATTGACCTGCACGTTGAGCTTCTTGAGCGATAACTTCTTTAGCTTGTTTTTTAGTTCCAACGAAAATTACTTTTTTGCCTTCAGCAGCTACACTTTTAATAAAGTCAGCAGCTTTTTTAGCGCGCTCTACGGTTTGCTCGAGGTCAACGATATAGATACCGTTGCGTGCACCGTAAACGTATTTCTTCATTCTTGGGTTCCAGTGATTGGTTTGGTGACCATAGTGAACGCCCGCTTCGAGCATTTCTTTCATACTGATTGTTGGCATATTGCTTCCTTCTGTTTAATGAAGGCGGGAAATCGAGTTCGCTTTGAGCACTCTTTCGAGTGCTGGAGTGAGGCTTGAAAATACCCGCGGTTTTTTCCTCCACTTCCTTAATTCGGCAAATCGATTGATCAGCCGAACACCACGTTTTAAACTACCGGACCTTATGTCCGACAGCGCGGAAGTGTGTGTTTTGTTTCATAAACTTATAGCTGAAAAGCCGACTTTCGGCAATAATTATTTTCAAGATGACTTGGGCAAAACCGCATGAAATCAAAGGGAAATTAGGCACCCTCCTCCTGCTTTATATTCAACCTGGGGCCTCTAAGACCGCTTTTAAGGGTATTTTTCAAGACAGACTCAAGCTCAGTGTACAGGCCCCACCCGTAGAAGGAGCTGCCAACGAGGCCGTGATTGAGTTTTTATCAAAGTTTTTAAAAACCCCTAAAAAAAACATCCACCTGTTAAGCGGTGAAACCTCTCGCCAAAAAAACCTCTGTATTGAAGCCAACTTCAACACCGTGGTTTTTTTATTAAAATCTCACAACATTTAAAATAACCAACATCAGCTGAACCCCTTAAAATCATTTGTCTTTTTGATGCTCGTCTGATTACATTTCTGCATTACTTTAGGAGGTAATCAACTTATGAAATCAATCGCAACTCTCGCAGCCCTCATCATGATGGCAACTCCATCTTTTGCAGCAACTAAAAAAGCATCTGCAAAAGCGACTAAAACAACCACTTCAACACCAGCACCAAAAGCAACTGAATCCACCAGCACTTCTTCTGAAAGCTCTCACTCAGAATCAAAAGTGAAATTCAATGCTGGCTTCGGTCTCGGCACTGCCGGTAGCGCATTCCACTTTGGCGTATTGGGTGGCGGCATGATTTCTGTGGCAAATACAGAACTCGGTGAAATCACCGTTGGTGGCCAAACCGGTTTTCTCCTTCACCCAGGCACAGTTACCCAGTGGATTATTCCCATCATGGCTGCAGGCCAACTGACCTTTAAACAAACAGCTAACATGACTCCATACGCAGGCCTTGCAATGGGCGTCGGAATTGGACATGCATCGATCAGCTCAACCAATCCATTCACTGGAACAACATCAAGCGTTTCTAACACCGCTACTGACTTCGCCATGCTCGTTAAAGGCGGCGTTAACTTCAGCGGTGGCAAATACTACGCGGAACTTCCACTTGGAACTCTTGGCAATGCATTTTGCATTTTCCCAAGCGTCGGTATGAACTTCTAATTTTTAGTTTATCATTTGAAACAAAAAAGCCCGCGGGAGCGAATCCTGCGGGCTTTTTTGATGAAATTTTCATCAATTTACATTAGGTTCAGAGCATGCAAGAAGATCAATTCGCTAAATTCAGAAGCCTGCTTGAAAGCAACTTCCTATTCCCTTGCGCTTATACCCACAAAATTATCGGGGCGAATTCAACTCTTTTTAAAAACTCAGTTGCAGAACTTGAAGCCAAATTCATCGGTCTGACAAAAACTGCTGAACGCCTTAGCGCTTCTGGCAAACACATTTCCCTGACTTTCGAATATCAGGCAGCCAGTTCTGAAGATGTGGTTCAATTAATGATCGAAACTCAAAAATTGAACGACCTGATTTATATCCTGTAATCAGTAATTGCTTAAATTGACTTTTGGTCAGGCAAACATTTTGGAAGCGCGCCCACGACTTGCTTGATGGTTTTACGAATTACCTTGTAGCCATCTTTTGATCCGCAAAGCTGGGTAAAACAATAAGTGTCAGCAGACTTACTAGTGACCAGTTTTTCTTCACGGTCCTTTACTGAAATCACAGACTTTGCATGCTCAAATTGACCCTTTTGATAAGTCTCCAAGGTCACTTCAATTTCGTAATCTGCTTCATCAACATCTGCAACCAAATCATAGCCTTGATCTAAAAGCTTCATGCCCAACTCTTCACCGAAATAAAGATACTGATTGCCAACATAAACACCGACATCATTCAAATGGTAGGTGCAATAGGCTGCTGATGCGCTAGGTACAAGATTCATTAACAATGCGATTAAAAACATGGTTCCCCCTAAATGGATTCCCCGATTAAATCAAAGCAGCTTCAATAATCCAAGAGTAGATTCAAAAATGAGCTTTTTTGAACAAACTTTAACCAGCCTTTGTTAGCATCATGATATGACCCTGATCAAACCCTCACCGGCATTGACTTTGAGTGAACACACCTCTATCGGTGACACTGTTTCTTTTTTAATAGAACACAAAGTTGGGTCAGTCATCATCACCGCCTACAATGACCCGAACAAGCCCGTCGGTATTTTTACCGAGCGGGATCTTCTCAAGTGGGTCTTGAAATTCGGCAATAGCAACCTTTGGGCAACCGCGATTGGCAACATCATGACCAAGGGACTGATCACCATCACGACCGAACAGTTGGATCAGGCAAATGATTTAATGATCCAAAACCACATCCGACACTTGCCAGTTGTTTACCAAGATGATGATGGCGTTTCCCGTTTAGCAGGAATCATCTCCATGCGAGATGCATTTAACCGCCTCGTCGAAGAGAACAAATCGATACGTGAACTTTTGACCGAAATTGAACAGAAACCCAATATCATCGTCCTGGCGAAAAGCGGTCCGCCCCGAAAACTCCAGTCGTCGCTACTGAGTAACCGGGCCAACCTCCAGTTCCTTCCTGAAAATTCCGGTATCCAGGAAGTTCGGAATCAACTTCAGAACAGCCAAGCCTTTGTTTTTGATATCGACACTTACCCGAATTCCGAGTGGGTCAAGATATTGAAAGCGGTTCTCGATTCAGAAAAACATCCTGATCTTTACATCATCATGGACCCCAAACAACATGACCAGAAGGCAACTGACACCCTTCAAACCATGCATTCAGCAAATGTACTGAACGTGTTCCACAAACCCATCAACCTAATCACTTATCTCGAGCGGATCGATGCATCCCTTCAATCGCTTTAAGCATAACTTTGAATTGTCAATCCACGTCGGATGAGAGGATAATTCTAACTATGATGACTAAAAATTGGTTGGTAAGTTCAATATTGTTATGCGGACTTTTGATTACCCCATCTTCATCTCATGCCCAATCCGAAAATGAACTGAACAATATCGGTAACTCAAGAGAATGGAAGAACCTTCTTCACTATGGTGACGGTTGGTTGATTTCAGAAGATCAAAGTCGTGCTGACTCCTCACACTTTTTCATTTCCCAACAAGGAAAAACCAATCCTGTCTCCGAACTCAAGGCAGATCTAGAAGCGTTTCAAAACCCATCACTAAAAACAGGAAAGGAACAAACATCGGCAGTCTGTGCGTTTCCCGCTCGTCGGAAATTTCTTGAAAAAAAACTGAACCGGAAATTTCCTGATGCGGACTGCCCAAAACTAAATGTGTATCTGGATGAGACAATGGCAGACGCGGTTCAACTGGTTTTTTCGACTGCTTATCCGAACAACCCCGGATCGATGTTCGGTCACACTTTCCTCAAATTCATCCAGAAGAACACTCCTGATCTGTTTCAACCATCCGCGAGTTATGCGGCGTTTGTCGGTCATGATGATGGCTTCATTTACATGACCCGTGGGCTTTTCGGTGGCTACCAAGGGGCATTTGATTTGACGCCTTACTACGCAAAAATAAACGAGTATGTCCGCTCGGAAAGCCGTGACCTCTGGGAATACGAACTAAACCTGGATGCCGATGAGGTCAGGACCCTTACCTTGCACCTCTGGGAACTCCAGTCCAATGCCGGCTTTGATTATTATTTCTTCGATGAAAATTGCTCCTACGTGGTTTTGCGTGCGATCGAAGTTGCCAAACCAGAGTGGAACCTGATGGATCAGAAATTATTCACAATACCAGGATCAACTGTCAGGACGCTTCATTCCACACTCAATGCCATTCGTAAAACCGGATTCAGACCTTCTCTTCGCCGTAAGCTTGATGCATTTATTTCAAGCCTGGATCAGAAAGAGAAAATCGAACTTGATCAACTCATGAACGGAGAGTTAAAAGCAGAAGCAATCCAGAGCTCGGCCGTTCTAGATACCGCAATGGTTAAAATCCAGTATTTGAAAGTTGCAGATGTAGCTTTGAATAGAGAGGTCCAACACGCGAGGAGCAAACTCAAGACCAAACCGATCGAACAGATTGTTATGGTACCAGTCGGCCAAAACCAACCTGAACAAGGGCACTCACCATCTATGGTTTCACTCGGTGGTGGATTCTCCGATCAGAAACCTCATTTCACTCTTGGATATAAATTTGCATTCCACGACCTTCTTAACAATGACCAAGGCTATGAACCATTTTCACAGATAGATTTTCCATCGATTCACCTGAGAGTGATTGAAGGCAAGGGATTGATTCTCGATAAACTGGGACTAGTGGCAATCACCTCCCTTTACCCGTGGACTAATCTTGAAAAAAGTCGTTCTTGGAAACTCGCACTCGACATCAGAAGAGCGAACGATCTCGCCTGCAACACCTGCATGATCGCACACGGAGACATCGGCTTTGGTATTGCTCTTCATCCATTTACGAAAAAAGCGGTCACCTCGTTTTTCACCTCAGTATACTCGGAAGCGGGCAAAGCACTCGATGGCGCGCGCATCGGCACCAAGGTCGAGTGGCTGAGTGTTTTGCAAGCAGGTAATTTCAAGGGCCTTGCGAATCTTGCTTGGGGGCTTGATGCATTTCAAAACAAGAGAAACGCATCGTTCTGGACTCAGGAAACGGGTATTGCATATCGAATCAATAAGGATCTGGAAGTTCGTGCAACTTTCAATAGAGCAAGTCACGTATTCACCAGTGCTGCTACCCATACCGAGTCACAGCTGACACTGCATCAGTATTTCTGAGCACTTACGACATTGAATATCCATCCCGCATTCTGGTTGTCATTATTTTTATTGGCGATGATTGACTCGTGAAACATTTTTAAATAAAATTTATATAAACAAGACCACTGGAGGTCCATCTATGAAAACAAATCTCGCATTGATTGCATTACTCTCACTCAGTTTTCTCACTAACGCACAGGCAGCAGGCGCTAAATCAGCACCTTATTCCGCGCCTGCAATTTTACAATCTGGAAGCGTCGGAGGTGGATCAGATGGATGCGGACTTGGATGGCAAGTGACCGATAAGAAAACCATGCTTGGTACCACCACGCGAGGAACAACGAATGGATTAGTTCCTCCGACTTTAGGGATGACTTCAGGAACTATCGGATGCGACCAGCACGATATCGCGAAGAAAGAACAAAAAGCGGCAACTTATGTGGTAGCAAATTATCAGACACTTTCTAACGAGCTGGCACAAGGTTCGGGTGAAACTGTTCAGGGACTTGCCTTCGTCATGGGATGCACTTCCTCGTCTCAGGAACTTGGACGCGCGCTCCAAAACAACTACGGTAAGATCGGTTCAGCACAGAACGGATTTGAGCTCTATAATGGTGTACGCCAGATCATTTCCACAGACTCGGCGCTTTCTGGTCAATGCGCAGTTCTGAACTGAATTTCATCAATTTAAAAAAAAGAGCATGGAACCTTTCCATGCTCTTTTATCTTTTTTGCATTAGCTCTTGCTCAAGCCTTTACTATCAACCCGATCGCATTCTCTATTCACGCCCCCAACAATTTAATCATGCGAAAGCCATTCAAGAATTTGACTTTCTATCTACTGACCGAAAAACAAAACTCAAGGGCTGGATGATCACTCCATATGGAAAATCAAAAGGAACCATCGTTCAATTTCATGGCAATGCTGAAAACATGAGCAGTCACGTTCACTTCATCATTTGGCTTTTGAAAGAGGGTTATGCGATCTGGACCTGGGATTATCGCGGTTACGGGGGCTCAGAGGGAACTCCAGATCCCAACGGCGTGATTGAAGATGGAGTGGCGGCCTTGAATTTCGCCTATCAAAACCGACAGGGACAGCACTTCATCGTTTGGGGACAAAGTATTGGTGGTGCCATCGCCCCACGATCGATCCTGAAATTCGAACATCGAAACAAGATTGATTTGCTGATTTTAGATTCGACCTTTTCCAGTTACAAAACTGTTGCAAGACAACTTTTCGCAAAACAATGGTATCTGTGGCCGTTTCAATGGGTCGCTTGGTTGCTCGCTTCTGATGCCGGTGAGTCCAGCAATTCTCTCAGATCTTTTCAGGGACGTTCGCTTGTCCTTCATGATCACCTTGACCCGGTGATCGATTTCGAATCAGGCAAAGAAGTTTATCACCTGCTGACAGGAAGAAAAGAATTCTGGGAGTTCAATGAAGGAACCCATCTGGGATCAATTAGCGATCAAAATCCAGAACAACAGAAGCGAATGACCTCACTGTTTAATTCCCTTTGATCAGTAATCCAAAACAGTCGATCACCATATATCCTGTTTCATTGTTGGTTTTAGATATGAAAAAAGCCCCAGTCAGAAGACTGAGGCTTTTTTAAAATTTGGTGGGCGATGAGAGGCTCGAACTCCCGACCTTGACGGTGTAAACATCCTGCTCTACCAACTGAGCTAATCGCCCGAATAAAATTCGATTTGATTTTTATACTGATTCTTGAGCAAAAAATCCACTGAAAACTACACTGAGTCTAGAAAAAAAGAAGAGGGGTTAGTGAACCACTAACCCCTCTGAATCATTTAATTATTATTTCACCGACTCTTACATCGTACGGAAAGAAATCGTCTCAACTTCTTGACCCGATGTGGTTTCGACAGTGGTGTCGGTCACTTCAGAGGTCAATTCGCGGTATTTCATGAGACCGGTACCTGCAGGCACCAATCGACCCATGATTACGTTTTCTTTCAATCCCTTGAGGTAATCGACCTTACCAGAGATAGCCGCCTCGGTGAGAACCTTGGTAGTTTCCTGGAAGGAAGCCGCAGAGATGAACGATTCGGTAGTCAATGAAGCCTTGGTGATACCAAGAAGAAGTGGCTCACAAGTAGCGATTTGACCGCCGTTTGCGAGTACTTTTGCATTCTCTTCTTCGAATGAGAACTTCTCTACTTGTTCTCCAGCCAAGAATCGAGTGTCACCGGTGTCGAGAACTTTCACCTTACGCAACATCTGACGAACGATCACTTCAATGTGCTTGTCGTTGATCTTAACCCCTTGCAAACGATAAACTTCCTGAACTTCGTCCACTAGGTATTTTGCAAGTGCCTTGTCTCCAAGTACGCGAAGAATGTCGTGTGGATTGATCGGACCATCCACGAGTGGATCGCCGGCCTTCACATAGTCACCTTCGTTGACAGACAAGTGGCGACCTTTACCGATGAGGTACTCACGTGCCTCAGCATTTTCAGGAGTAACCACAACTTTACGTTTACCTTTGGTGTCTTTACCGAAAGAAACAATACCGTCGACTTCAGTCACTACTGAAGAATCTTTCGGTTTACGAGCTTCGAAAAGCTCGGCAACGCGAGGAAGACCCCCGGTAATGTCCTTGGTTTTTGAAGACTCACGATGGATTTTCGCGATCATATCACCAGGCATGATTTCGTCATGGTCAGCGATAATCAAGTTCGATCCAACTGGAAGGTTGTATCGACCCATACGTTGAGTTCCAGAAACTTGAACTACGTTTCCGTTAGCATCAGTAATGAGGACCTTAGGACGCTTGTCAGTTTTAGACTCGATGATCACCTTGTGTGAGAGACCAGTCACAGCATCGAACTGCTCTTGCATGGTGAGACCTTCTTGAAGGTCTTCATATACCGCTTTACCCGCAACTTCCGAAATGATCGGAGTGGAGTACGGATCCCATTCAGCAACAGTCGAACCGCGATCTACCGATGTTCCATCAGAAACGAGGAGTTTTGCTCCGTAAACAATTGCATAACGTTCACGTTCACGGCCATTGGCATCAACAACTGTGATTTCACCGTTACGGCTCATCACGATAGTGTTGTTCTCACGGTTTTTAACGGTGATCACGTTATGGAACTTAAGAGTACCTTTGGTTTTCGCTTGAAGGTTAGATTGCTCTGCACTTCTGGAAGCGGCACCACCAATGTGGAAGGTACGCATGGTGAGCTGAGTACCTGGTTCACCGATCGACTGAGCGGCAATTACACCAGTTGCTTCACCGTTGTTCACGATACGTCCGCGAGCAAGGTCACGGCCGTAACACATAGCACAGATCCCGTGGCGAGATTGACAAGTGAGAACTGAACGAATCATTACGCGGTCAACACCGGCAAGATCAATCGCTTTCACCGCAGTCTCATCAAGGAGAGTGCCTTCTTTATACATTACATCGCCAGTAACTGGATCCAAGATGTCTTCAAGGATTGTACGCCCAAGAATACGAGTGGAAAGAGGCTCGATCACTTCCCCGCCTTCAATGAGCGGAGTCATGTTGATACCGTCTTTCGTTCCGCAATCTGGCTGGGTGATGATCACATCTTGAGCCACGTCTACGAGACGACGAGTGAGGTAACCTGAGTTCGCAGTTTTCAACGCGGTATCCGCGAGACCCTTACGGGCACCGTGGGTAGATACGAAGTACTGGAGAACCGAGAGACCTTCACGGAAGTTCGCGATAATTGGAGTCTCAATGATCTCACCGCTTGGTTTAGCCATCAAACCACGCATACCTGCAAGCTGACGAATCTGAGCGTTAGAACCACGCGCTCCAGAGTCTGCCATGATGTATACAGAGTTAAATGCCGGACCAGTAACAGTCTTGTCTTTGCCTGTCCATCCTTCAGGAGCATGGAAGGTTTGAGTCGAGATGTGTTTCATCATCGCGGTAGTGACTTGTTCACCGGTTTGAGCCCAGATATCGATCACCTTGTTGTAGCGCTCACCATCGGTGATGAGACCTTCAACGTATTGGTTTTCGATTTCCTGAACTTGAGCATAAGCCGCATCAATAAGGGCCTTCTTCTCACCAGGAATGATCATGTCGTGAATCGAGATCGAGATACCAGCTTTCATCGCCTGACGGAAACCAGTTTGCATGATTTGGTCAGCGAGAATAACGGTTTTCTTGTTACCGGTTAAACGGAAACAAATATCGATCAATTCAGCGAGTTCTTTCTTACCCAAAACCTTGTTGTAAGATTTAAACTCGATTTCAAGAGGAACGATTTCAGAAAGAAGTGCACGACCTACGGTAGTGTCTTCAAGCTTGCCATTAATACGGCATTTGATTTTTGCTTGAAGGTCAACCACGCCTGTATCGAATGCGAAACGCACTTCGATTGGGCTAGAGAACACTTTGCCTTCACCGCGTGCGAACGGACGCTCGCGAGTCATGTAGTACATTCCCAAAACGATATCTTGGGAAGGAACGATGATCGGCTTACCGTGTGCAGGTGAAAGGATGTTGTTGGTAGACATCATCAATACACGTGCTTCGATTTGCGCTTCGATTGAAAGTGGAACGTGAACAGCCATTTGGTCACCGTCGAAGTCCGCGTTGAACGCAGTACAAACGAGTGGGTGAAGCTGAATCGCTTTTCCTTCAATGAGGAGTGGTTCAAACGCTTGGATACCAAGACGGTGGAGAGTCGGCGCACGGTTCAACATCACCGGGTGCTCTTTAACCACTTCTTCAAGGATATCCCAAACTTCTTGGCGTTGTTGTTCAACCATCTTCTTCGCAGATTTGATGGTGGTCACATATCCGTACTCAATGAGTTTGTTGTAGATGAACGGCTTGAAGAGTTCGAGTGCCATTACTTTTGGCAAACCGCACTGATGCAAGCGAAGCTCAGGACCTACCACGATTACCGAACGACCAGAATAGTCTACACGTTTACCGAGCAAGTTCTGACGGAAACGACCTTGCTTACCCTTGAGCATGTCAGAGAGTGAGCGAAGTGGACGCTTGTTAGGACCAGTGAATACTTTTCCGCGACGACCGTTATCGAAAAGAGCATCAACTGCTTCTTGAAGCATGCGCTTCTCATTTCGAATAATGATGTCTGGAGCATTCAATTCCACCAAACGGCGGAGACGGTTGTTACGGTTGATCACACGACGATAAAGATCGTTGAGGTCAGATGTCGCAAAACGACCACCATCGAGTGGTACGAGTGGGCGGAGTTCCGGTGGAATTACCGGAATCACATCCATCATCATCCATTCAGGACGGTTTGTAACGCTTGATTTGAAAGCTTCTACGACGTTGAGACGCTTGGACAATTTTGTCTTTTGCGCTTCGGAAGTAGTTGATTTCAAGTCGCGACGAAGAGTGCGAGAAAGAAGATCGATGTCGATTTTCTTGAGCAACTCACGAATTGCCTCACCGCCCATACCGGCTGTGAATGCAACTCCGTCTTTCATCAACTGATTGTATTTTTCTTCAGAAACAATATTACCTGGCTCAACGTCAGAGTTACCTTGATCAAGCATCACGTACGACTCGCAATAAAGGATCTTTTCAAGATCTTTCAGAGAAAGATCAAGCAAAGCACCCATACGAGAAGGCAATGAACGCAAGAACCAGATGTGAGCAACTGGGCAAGCCAATTCAATGTGACCCAAACGTTCACGACGAACTTTGGATTGAATAACTTCAACGCCACACTTTTCACACACCACTCCGCGGTGTTTCATACGCTTGTACTTACCGCACACGCATTCGTAGTCTTTTACTGGTCCAAAAATTTTGGCACAGAAAAGACCGTCGCGCTCAGGCTTGAACGTACGATAGTTAATTGTTTCCGGTTTCTTCACTTCACCAAAACTCCATTCACGGATTTTTTCTGGGGAAGCGAGTGAAATGCGGATTCCTTTAAAACTTAAAGGATCTTTCGGTTTATCAAAAAAGTTCAATAAATCTTTCATGTAAATGTCCTCTTCTTATGAATTAAAGCAAGTCCGCTTTCAGTTCTTTGTCTTCTTCTTCTTCAATCAACTCAACGTTGAGAGCAAGAGATTGTAACTCTTTCACCAATACGTTGAAGGATTCAGGGAGACCCGGCTCAAGGAGCTGCTCACCCTTCACAATCGCTTCATACATACGGTTACGACCAGTTACATCGTCCGATTTAACTGTCAGGAACTCTTGAAGCGCATAAGCTGCGCCATAAGCTTCAAGTGCCCAAACTTCCATCTCTCCGAGACGCTGACCACCGAATTGAGCCTTACCGCCAAGTGGCTGTTGAGTCACAAGGCTGTATGGTCCGATGCTTCGAGCGTGGATCTTTTCTTCTACCAAGTGGTGAAGTTTCAGGATGTACATCACCCCGATTGTCACTTCCTCGGCGAATGGCTCACCCGTAACACCATCGTAAAGAGTGGTCTTACCGAGTGTTGGAAGATCAGCAAGCTTCAACACTTTGTCGACATCCACTTCAGATGCACCATCAAATACTGGTGATGCAAAGTGAACGCCATCTTTCAAGTGAGACGCCATCTTAACAACTTCTTCATCAGAAGCTTTACCGAGATAGTCATGAACTGACTTATCTGGGTAAATCTCTTTCAAGAGTTTGCGAATATTCTCTGGTTTGTATTGCTCGAGGTATTCAGTAACTTTGTCACCAAGACCTTTAGCTGCCCAACCAAGGGTAACCTCAAGAAGCTGACCGATGTTCATACGTGAAGGAACCCCAAGTGGGTTCAATACAACGTCAACTGGACGGCCATCTGCTGTGAACGGCATGTCTTCCATCGGCATAATACGGGAAATAACCCCTTTGTTACCGTGGCGACCCGCCATCTTGTCACCGACTTGAAGCTTACGCTTGATCGCGATCTGGACTTTAACCATTTTGATCACGCCTGGAGCAAGTTCATCTCCGCGTTTCAATTTTTCGATTTTTTCTTTGAACACGAAACGAACAGACTCGATACGGTTCTTAGAACCTTTTACGAGTTTGGTGATCTCTTGCTCGAGTTCGCTCTTCACTGGAATGAAGCCGAGGAGTTCGAATGGAACTTTCTCGATTGTTTCAAGATCAAGTTTCTGTCCTTTAGAAAGAAGCTCTTCAGAACCATCTTCAGAAAGAAGTTTGCCGGTAGTTACAGCGCCATTAAGTACTTTGGCAACACGCTCATAAACGGTGCGTTTGATCGCATCGATTTCGATCTTCTCGTCGCGGCGGATTTTAGCAATCGCCTCTTCGAGGATCTGTTTGGAGCGCTCGTCAAGATCAGTACCTTCACGTGCAAATACTTGTGCGTTGATGATTGTTCCGTAAACGCCCGATGGAGCGCGGAGGGATGAATCACGAACGTCACCAGCTTTTTCTCCGAAGATTGCGCGAAGGAGTTTCTCTTCCGGTGAAAGTTGAGTTTCACCTTTTGGAGTCACTTTACCGACGAGAATATCGCCAGGCTTCACTTCAGCACCGATGCGGATGATACCGCTTTCGTCGATGTCTTTCAGTGCTTCTTCACCTACGTTTGGAATATCGCGGGTGATTTCTTCTTTACCAAGCTTGGTATCACGAGCCACACACTCGAATTCTTCGATGTGTACAGATGTGAATACGTCGTCTTTGATTACGCGTTCAGAAATGAGGATGGAGTCCTCGAAGTTATAACCGCCCCATGGCATGAACGCCACGAGCATGTTTTGTCCGAGTGCCAATTCACCAGCGTCGGTGGAAGGACCGTCTGCGAGAACATCGCCTACTTTCACTTTGTCACCAACACGAACAACAACGCGCTGGTTGATGCAGGTGTTTTGGTTAGAACGCATGTATTTAGTGAGGTTATAGATATCTACACCAGACTCATCGTCCATTACTTCGTCAGTACGACGAACAACGATCTTGCCACCATCAACCATGATTACATCACCATCGTGCTTAGCAGCGATGAGGTGACCAGAGTCGCGGGCAACAATTCGCTCGATTCCGGTTCCGACCATAGGGGCCTTAGAACGGAGAAGAGGTACCGCTTGACGTTGCATGTTTGAACCCATCAATGCACGGTTCGCATCATCGTGTTCGAGGAACGGAATCAATGAAGCCGCGATTGAAACGAGCTGATTGGAAGATACATCCATCAACTCGAGGTCATCTGGGTTAACGAGAGCAAATTCACCCTTACGACGGGCAGGAGCGTGTTCACCTTCGAATTTCTTCTTGTTGAGTGCTTCTGCATTTGCTTGAGCGATGATTTTGTTCTCTTCTTCAGTTGCGGTGAAGAATTGAATCTCGTCAGTTACTTTTCTTTCTTTAATCACACGGTAAGGAGTTTCGATGAAACCGAACTCATTCACGCGAGCAAAGGTAGAGAGAGACGCGATCAAACCAATGTTTGGTCCTTCTGGAGTCTCAATCGGACAAATACGACCGTAGTGGGTATTGTGTACGTCACGAACTTCGAAGCCCGCGCGATCACGAGTCAAACCACCGGGCCCGAGGGCAGAAAGACGACGTTTGTGCGTCACTTCTGAAAGCGGGTTGGTCTGATCCATGAATTGAGAGAGTTGGCTTGAGCCGAAGAACTCTTTCACTACAGCAGATACTGGTTTTTGGTTAATGAGGTCATGAGGCATGAGAGTTTCAATTTCTTGAATACTCATACGCTCTTTCACTGCGCGCTCCATACGAACGAGACCGATGCGGAATTGGTTTTCAACCAACTCACCTACGGCACGAACACGACGGTTACCAAGGTGATCGATATCATCGATGGTTCCACGGCCGTTGTTCAATTCGCAGAGATAGTACAAAGTGCTGAGAATATCTTCTTTAGTGAGAGTTGTAGACTCACGGCTATTTTTGTTCTCAGGAAATTTATAGTTCAACTTCAAACGACCAACGAGTGAAAGATCGTAACGGTCAGCATTGAAGAAAAGATTTTCGAATAATGCTTTAGAAGCATCAAGTGTTGGAGGATCACCTGGACGCATTCTCTTGTAGATATCAAGAAGCGCTTCTTCCGGCGTATTGATCTTGTCTACCAACAACGTTTCACGCACGAAAGAACCGTGGGTAAGATTGTCGGTATAGATAACTTTTACTTCTTTGATTTTACGAGCAACAAGATCTTTGAGTTTAGACTCAGAGAGCTCTTCGTTTGCTTCGAAAAGAACTTCGCCTGTTTTATTGTCAACAAGGTCTTCAGAAGCAACTCGACCAATTACCGCCTCAACAGGAACTTCAAGATGCTTGATGCCCGCATCTTCAACTTTTTTCAAAACTGCTTTTGTGAATTTGCGGTTTTTCTTAACGAGAACTTCTTTGGTTTTTGGATCAATGATGTCGTCTTCAGCGCGCTGACCAGCAAGAATATCAAGATCAACAACCTTGAAGTACTTGGTTGTTTTACCATCGTTTTCAATTTGAATTTTTTCTACTTTGTAGAAGAAGTTCAAAATCTCAACAACACTCATGTCGAGTGCTTTCAAGAGAGTCGTAGCTGGCAATTTACGTTTACGGTCAATACGAGCATAAAGAAGATCTTTATGGTCGAATTCGAAATCAAGCCATGAACCACGATGAGGAATTACACGCGCAGAGTAAAGAATTTTACCTGAAGAGTGAGATTTACCTTGGTCGTGAGTGAAAATAACACCTGGTGAACGATGCAACTGAGATACGATTACGCGCTCAGTACCGTTAATGATAAAAGAACCAGAGTCAGTCATGAGTGGAATTTCACCCATATAAACTTCTTGTTCTTTAATGTCGCGGATATTGCGGTTGCCAGTTTCTTCTTCAACATCAAAAACAACCAAACGAACGGTGATCTTTAATGGAGCGGCAAACGTCATTCCACGTTGGCGACATTCTTGAACATCATATTTAGGTGTTTCAAGCATGTAGCTTTCGAATTCGAGAGCTGCAGTTTTATCGAAATCTTCGATTGGAAAAATGGATTTGAAAACAGCTTGGAGACCTACATTGGCTCTCTTGTCTGCTGGAACATCCGCTTGGAGGAACTTATCGTATGATCGCCTCTGAAGTTCAATTAAGTTTGGAATCTCTAGTGGAGTTTTAATTTTCGAAAACTCACGTCTTACCCGCTGCCCTTCAGTGAATGGTGCGATCATGGAATCTCCTTTAGCCTAAAAACAAATGGTTATGATGAGCCCTTTTGGGGCTGAATTTTACGCACTTAAAGTACGCCATGTTTTGTCTTGCCAGACTGTTACTTCGCTTACCTGAATCCAGAAGCTTCCTGCACTGAAAACGATAAGCCATATTATATACTGGCTAAAGAACTACTTAGAACTCTCCGAGTCCTATGAACTTTACATTTTTGGAATAAAAATACAATAGAAATAGGCACGAACCATGCTTCTATAGAGTTCGTGCCTATTCCGGAAGAAGAAAGGGATTAAAGAATAACCCCTAAAATCAATTACTTAAGTTCTACTTTAGCGCCCGCAGCTTCGAGCTTCTTCTTCATATCTTCAGCGTCTTTTTTCGCTACGCCTTCTTTAACTGGCTTTGGAGCACCTTCAACGAGGTCTTTCGCTTCTTTCAAGCCGAGGCCTGTGATAGCGCGAACTTCTTTAATCACGTTGATTTTGTTATCGCCAGCAGCTGTAAGAACTACTGTGAATTCAGTTTGTTCTACTGCAGCAGCGCCAGCAGCCGCACCCATTACTGCTACTGGAGCAGCAGCGGATACGCCAAATTTCTCTTCAAGTTCTTTAACGAGCTTAGAAAGCTCGAGAACTGACATGTTTTCGATGAATGATACTACTTGTTCTTTAGATACAGATGACATTTTATTATCCTCTTCCTTTTATTTGTTTTAGCCAGGCACTATGCCGGACTAAGTAATTTAATTTTGAACGCCTTCAGCTGATTCAGTTGGAGCTCCGCCTTTTTTCTTTTCAACTGCGTCGAGCAATCTAACAAACGCAGAGGCAGGTCCGTTGAACACAGAAAGGAGTTTCGCCAAAAGAACTTCTCTTGAAGGGAGATCACCCAACTCAACGAGTTGAGCTGAGGGAAGAAGCTTCCCATCCAAAAGACTGTCCTTAATTTTGAGTGCTTCGTGACTCTTTGCAAATGTGCTAAAAACTTTAGCAGATGCAGCAGGGTCACCGTATGAGAATGCAATCATTGTAGGACCAACTGTAACGTCCAACAATTTTTTTGCATCTTCACCGAGTGCGCCGTCTTTAGAAATTAAGCGGCCGATGTTGTTTTTCAATACTTTTACTTCTGTTTGTTGAGCACGAAGAGCACGACGAAGTTCGTCTGCTTCAGCAGCCTTCAAGCCTTTATAGTCAGCAAACATTGTTACTTTTGCTTTAGAAAACTTGTCTTTCAACTCTGTTGCTAAAGCTTCTTTACCTGAACGATCCATGATCTATTCTCCTAAATCTTAATTAGTTGTTAGACGCACCAGCAATCGCATCAGAAACTTCCATGCGAACACCTGGGCTCATAGTTGCAGAAATGGTGATACCTCTCATGTACACACCTTTACTTGTTGGCGGCTTCGCACGCAAAACTGCGCTTGCAACAGCCATGAAGTTTTCTTTCAACTTCTGTGCACCGAATGATTTTTTACCAATTTTTACGTGAACGATACCTGCTTTTTCAGCACGGTATTCAACTTTACCTTTTTTCTGCTCGTTAATTGCTTTAGCAACATCGACAGTTACAGTTCCCAATTTAGGGTTAGGCATCAAACCACGAGGTCCAAGTACTTTTGCCACTTTTGAGAGCGCCACCATCATATCTGGAGTAGCAATCAATACATCAAAACCCATGAAGCCGCCTTG
>CALPVV020000003.1 GCA_943327105.2 Nitrosovibrio sp. Nv4 | reverse complement strand
TAAGCTGAGCATCAAGATCTTTTTGTTTTTCAACTAGAGCCTCTTCCTTCTCCTTGATCTTTTTTTCGCGTTCTTCAATGTCCTGAATGACTTCTTCAGAAGCCAAACAACCGTATGATGCCGGTTTTTTCTTTACTGCATGCCCTTCACTCTTGGCATGCTCTTCCGGTTTCCCGGCCTCTTCTTTTTTCACTTCTTCTTTCGGCGTCTCTTTTGTTTCGGCAATACCGATCGCCACCGGAACGGAAGCAAACGCCAAGAGAGCAAAAAGGATCAACAAACGATTCGTCATGCGATTTCCTCCTCGCCTTCGATCGGACCATGATTCAAGCGCGCACGCATGGTGATCAGATCATCAAGTTGCTTTTGCTCAAGGCGAGCCTGTTCAATCTTGAATTCTTCAAGCGCTTTTTCCTTGAGACGATCAACCATCATGCGTTCACGACGGGCTTGAATGTATTTTTTCATATCTTGCTCGAGAAAACGACGGGCGCGAATGATTGCCTGATCGGCGCGTACAATCTGGTGCTTCAGACCGACAATGTATTCTTCCTGAATGCGAATATCATTGATGCTCGCATCCCTGCTGAGCAAGTCGTTCTTACGCAAGAAACTCTCTTGTTTCTTCGCAAGAAGTATTTTCTTATCATTGATTTTTTGCTGATAATTCCGCTGAGAAACAGAAAGTTCCTCGAGCATTTTCTGCTCTTTTTTGTTTCTGAACTCTTCTACTGCCTTAAGCTTGAATTGGAATTTAGCCATACTTAATATAATTATTAAACAAAGGCTGTTAAATATCTAGACTGTAAAGTTTGCCTACTTGCGTGCATTCGCCTGTGCAAGGGCTTCACCGGAACGCACGATACCGTGAAGTAACCCTTCACACTCTGAATAATTCGAAGATTCGTCTGTTTTTTGACGCAAATAAGAAATGATCCGGTCATAAACCCCGATCGACTGGTCAATGCGTGGGTTTGAACCTTTGACGTATGCTCCGATATTGATCAAATCTTCGGCTTGTTTATAAACAGCAAGCCATTCTTTGACCTGCCCTGCCCATTGTTGGTGATTTTTCGAGGTCACTGCGTTCATCACACGTGAAGCACTCGACAGGATATCGATTGCCGGAAAATGATTCTGTTGTGCAAGTTTTCTGGAAAGAACGATGTGACCATCGAGAATCGATCTTGCCGCATCGGCAATCGGTTCATCCATGTCATCTCCGTCGACCAAAACCGTATACAACCCGGTAATACTCTTGCCATTCTCACCCATTCCCGCCCGCTCAAGTAAACGAGGTAATGCGGCAAAAACACTCGGTGTATAACCCTTTGAAGCAGGAGGCTCGCCCAATGAAAGTCCGATTTCACGTTGAGCCATGCAAAAACGAGTAACCGAATCCATCATCAATAAGACATCTTTATTCTGATCACGGAAAAATTCGGCAATCGTGGCAGCCAAGAAAGAGGCCCGAGTTCTCAACAATGCTGAACTATCGGAAGTTGCCACAATGACCACTGAACGCTTCAAACCCTCTTCACCAAGATCCCGCTCGATGAACTCACGCACTTCCCGACCACGCTCACCAATTAATGCAATGACGTTGATGTCCGCTTCGGTATTTCTTGCCATCATACCGAGTAGAACTGATTTTCCCACGCCTGATCCGGCCATGATTCCCATTCGCTGACCCTTACCGCAAGTGAGCAACCCATTGATGGCGCGAACACCAAGATCAAGGGGGGATTCGATCATCGCACGCCCCAAAGGAGCGGTTGGTTTGCTGTAAAGTGAACGATATTGTGTTTCAAATTCATTGTTATAGAGAGGACCTTTTCCATCGATCGGATGCCCTCGCCCATCGATCACGCGACCGAGAAGGCTCTCAGAAACAAGAAAATTTGAAGCGCGTGATTTCAGTTTAACCACGCTATTGTGATTGATGCCGGTAACCTCATCATATGGCATGAGATAGACTCGTTTGTCCTTGAATCCCACCACCTCAGCCTCTACCGGCTGAGCAAAGGGGTCATGTTCATTCAGAACGATTTCACAGATACTGCCGACACTTCCACCTGGAAGATAGGCTTCATAAAGCAAACCAAGAGTTTTCGTAATCTTGCCCGCTTCATCATAAAGCATATTCTGCGCAAGACGCTCTTCGTATTTTTGCTTTGAAATCTGATAGGTCATTGTGCTCCCAAGGCCTGACTGATCAATTGCAATTGGGTTTCCACACTTGCATTGATACGAGCAAGGTCGGTTTCAACCTTGCAACCACCGCTGTTGAATTCTTCCGAGACATCAATCTGTATGTTTTTCAAATCAATAAACTGCTGTTTCAAATGTTCGCGAATGGCATCGATCTGCTCGAAGTCATCCTTACCGATTTTGATCTTCACGTGATCTTTTGCTCCGATTTTCTCAACCAGCTGAGAACAAAGATTTTTCACATATTCACGATCAGTCTTCAACTCCTTCAATGTCACCTGCTGGGCGATTTGAAATACTAGCTGAATCAGAAATTCTTCATTGGCATGGAAAATCTCATCTTTAGCGCCCTCGAATTCAACCAATACTTTTTGAAAATGGTCAAAAACTGGCTGACTTTGCTGGCTAAACTCTTCTTTTGCAGCTGCAATACCCTCTTCTCGGCCTTTCGCAAAACCTTCCACCCTTGCCTGTTCACGCAATTCTTGAAGACGTTTTTCCACCTCTTCATTGATGCGTCCCTCAAGATGGCGATGCTCTTCATTTTCAATACCAAGATACTTTCTTGATGCCGGATGCATATTGAAACGCGTATCCGCTTCAGAATCAGTAGCAGCCAACGTTCCGAATTTCGATTTCGTCGATTCGTAATCATTGACCACGGTGCCCGTCAATGAGCGTGGCTGGAAAGACCGAACTTCCATCGGCCCTTCACTCACCTGCAACTTCTTCTCTTGTTTGAATTTTTCCATTCAGACCCCTTTATCAAACGAGAGCATCATCTCCACCACCACGACTGATGATGAGTTTTCCTTCGCCTTCGAGTCGTTTTGCAACGTTGACGATTTCCTGTTGAGCAACTTCGACATCCGACAATCGGACCGGAGGCATTGCCGCCAGGTCTTCTCGAAGAAGATCGGCCGCACGCTTCGATATATTCTTGAAGATCTTGGCCTTGATGTCTTCCGGCGCTGTTTTGAGCGCAATCGTGAGTTTGTCGTTCGGAACTTCCTTGAGAAGTGTTTGCATACCGCGATCGTCGATGAAGACAATGTCTTCGAATACGAACATCAAGCGACGAATTTCTTCCGCCAACTGTGGATCGCGTTCTTCGACACGAGCCATGATGCTTTGTTCGGTATTTTTGTCCATCACGTTCAACATTTCTGCGATCGGAGAAACACCACCCAACTGCTGGGTATCGATCGAGCCCAGTGTTGCCAATTCCTGTTTAAGAATTTCATCCACCTGCGCAAGCAATGAAGGAGAAATGAAATCGAGATTTGCAATTCTGAGAACCACTTCGGTTTGTACCGGCTCTGGAAGTTTTTTGAGTACTTCGCATTTTTTGTCAGAGGTCAAATGTGCAAGAACAACCGCGGTTGTTTGAGGATGTTCATTCACGAGGAAGTTTGCAAGAGTACGAGGGTCAACAAGCTCAAGGGCCTCGAGTGATCTACCACCTTCAACCACCGCCAACTGACCAAGTACCGTTTTAGCGCGTTCTTCACCCAAAGTTTCAAGAATGAATTCCTTACCTGTTGCATGGCCAAAGATCAGCTGCTCTTCTTCTGAAATCTCGGCATAAAAGTCATCAAGAACCAACTTCACCACATGGATCGGCACCTTGTTTACCTGGCCCATCACCGTAACCAAGCGCTTCACGTCATTATCACGCAATCGCTTGAAGATTTCGGCAGTAACCCGGTTTCCAAGTACGTTGAGGAGAATTGCGGATCTTTCAATACCCGTCAGATCTTCATAACTTGTCGCAACCAATGCACCCATGTTTAGTTCTCCTTATCTTTACCTATCAAGCAGGGTTAGCTGCTTTGCCTTTGTCTGCGGCTGGCGCAGCAGTAGTCTTGTTAATCTCACTCGGAGTTCCCTGTGCGAGCCAATCCCTCAAGATCAACGATGCCTTATGAGGATTATTATCAATCAGGGTCGAAATTTTTTCACGAATCATCTCTCCCTCGATCTTGTCCGGATCAAGACGATCCGGAAGATCCGGAATCACATCATCCAACTGGGAGAGAACACTGCTCTTCTGGATCTTTTCAAGCTCTTCGATGGTCTGAGGCAGGAAAGTATCGACACTCTCGGTAGTGTTCTCGGTAATCCATCGAATGTATGGACGAACGACGAAGAAGAAGAACAATACGATCACCAAAGCAATCACCGAATACAGAACAATTTGCTGGATGTATGACCTGAAGACAGAAGCGTCCAATAATTTTTCCGCTTCAATAAAGTCTTCACGAGCGAACTCCATGTTCTTGATTTCAAGCGTATCACCGCGTTTTTTGTCGATCGCCAGTGAGCCCGTAACCAAGGCTTCAAATTCCTTGATTTTTTCAGCACTCCACTGCTCGTTTTTCGACTCGACTTTTCCGTCTGCGGCGGTTGTTTTAACCGTTTTTCCATCGATCAACACTGCGACCGAAAGCTTCTTGAGACTTCCCACCGGACGTGAAGTGGTACGAATCGTTTTTGGAATATCGTAGTTAACGATTTCGTTGCTCTTGTTGGTATTGTTTTTTACCGCATTCGGATTCACAACACCCGGCTGTTCACCCGGGGTGTTTGAAGTCGCACCAGCTGGACCTGAAGCAACCGGTCTGGAACCTTCCATGTTCTCGGCAATCTTCTGGGAAGATCGGACGGTTGCACCATCCTGATCAAGGATGGTCTGGGATTCCTGAACATTCGAAAAGTCCAGATCAGCAGTGATTGAAGCCTTTACTCGACCTTCTCCGACCACTTTTGAGAGCACATCTTCGATTTTCTGCTGATAACCTTCTTCAAGCTTGCGTTTGTATTCGCTCTGTTCGCTGGTTAATGAAATCAGGGAATCGCGTGAATTTTTGGAAAGTTCCTTTCCGAATGAATCAAGAATCGCAACATTTGCGGAGTCAAGCCCTTCAACCGCACTTGAAATCAGATGACTGATACCAAAAATCTGTTTTTCATTCAGCTGAACACCCGATTCAAGATCAAGAACCACCGATGCGGTTACTTTTTTCTGATCTTGAACAAACGCACTCTTCTCAGGCATCGCCAGGTGAACACGGGAACGCTTTACTCCTTTGATCGTATTGATTGATCTCATCAGCTCGCCTTCCATCGCGCGCTTCTGATTCAACTTGTTTACAAAACTGGTGGTTCCGAAAGACTGTTTGTCGAATAATTCATACCCCGTACCGTTGGACTGAGGCATTCCCTGCATCGCCAATTCAAGGCGAAGGTCATTCAGATATTCTGAAGGCACCATCACCTGTTTACCGGTAACATCAACCTGGAACGGGATTTTCTTCTCACGCAAGAGTCTCATGACATTGGCGGAATCTTCGGCCGACATGTTTCCATGGGTAATCGGCTGATAATTTTGCTGGCTGGCCCAGAAAATCATCCCAACAATGAAAAGCAGGATGGCAACTGCGGTAACCGCAAGAGCCATCTTCCTACCTGCTGAGAGACCAGTAAGGAAGTCCTTGATTTGTCCTGAAACTTTCGTGAAAAAATTCATCGATTATTCGCCTCCACCTATACCTGCATTTTCATGATTTCTTTATACGCTTCAAGAACCTTGTTTCTCACTTGCATCATTGTCTTGAGAGAAAGGTCGGCTTTTTGAAGCTGAAGCATGGTCTCATGAATGTTTTTGGTTCGTCCTGCCACGAGGTCCTTGATCGACTGATCCGCTTCCAACTGGTTCTTATTCACTTCTTCCATCGTGCTCTGAAGGGCATCGAAAAACGTACCACCCTTAGATTCGCTTGCGCCGCCAACAGCGGGCGCACCCGTCATCTCTTTACTTCCAGTAGACTGGATCATTCCCAAGTCAGGGTCGATTTGTCTGAAGGAATTATTGATTGTATTCATCTCTTCCTACTCCTTATCGTCCAAGCTCGAGGGCCTTATTGGCCATCTGGGTTGCGGCACCGATCGCGGTCACGTTCGCTTCATACGAACGCTGAGCACTGATCATGTTTGCCATTTCCTGTACCGGGTTCACATTTGGCATCTCGATGTAACCTTCAGCATTTGCATTCGGATCATCCGGTTTATAAACCAACCGTTGAGGCTTTGTGTCTTCACGAACATCCGTCACCAGCACTCCTTGGGTCGACTCATCCACTTTATTCTGAAGAATTTCACCAAAACTCTCGCGATCAGCAGTCGCAGTAAGTTCAACGTCCTTGCGTTTATACCCTTGCGATTCGGCATTCGCGATATTCGAAGAAATCGTATTCATGCGCTTCATTTGGGCATCAAGCCCGGTTGCGCTCACTCTCATCGATGAAAAGAAATCAGCCATTAGCGATTACCTCCGCCTTCAGAAACACCGTATTCCAGCATTCCAATTTTTTTTCTTAACGCTTCAATCGACGCATTATATAGAATCTGGTTCTCTTTCATTTTCGCCATCTCGGCGGAACGATCGACGGTATTGCCATCGAGAGATTCGACTCCGTTAGGATCATCATAGACATCGGCTTGAACGGCTTCGGGACCTTTTGAGCCGAAGTGCTCGGCGTCAGCTGTCTCAAGCTTCACATTCTCACTCAGATCTAGGGCATCACGCATGGCTTGTTCGAAATTAGAAGTCTTCGCCTTGTAGCCAGGGGTATCCGCGTTCGCAATATTGCCCGAAATGATGTTTTGATTCTCTTGACGGAGATTCAAGTTCTGATTCAACGCGCGGATCGTCGGATCAAAGAAATTCTTCATCATGCGTGAATCCCCAATACGCGGTATTCGGCAAGTTTGTTACGAAGTGTGCGAATTGAAATTCCCAACGATTTCGCGGTATGGGTACGATTGCCTTCGTGGTATTTCAGCGCCTCAAGAATCACTGAACGCTCGATTTCATCGAGGGTCTTACCCGGCTTCCAATCAAGATTTTTATCATCAAGACTGAGAACTGCGATCGGTTCTTTAGCAACGGTTACTTGAATGTCACGAGGGCGAATCTCCAGATCTTGCGAAAGAAGAACGGCGCGTTCAACAGAGCTTTCCAACTCACGCAAATTTCCGGTCCATTTCTGAGCTTTCAGATACTGGATCGCATCTTCACTGAAAATCGGAGTCTTGCGTGCGTGGATTTTTGAATATTTTCGAGCGAATGAATTCGCTAAAAGCTCGATATCGCTCAATCGCGCAACCAGCGCAGGAACTTTCAAATTCACGATATTGAAACGGTAATAAAGATCTTCACGGAACTTACCTTCTGCCGATAAACGGGCAAGATCTTCACTGGTGGTTGCAATCCAACGGATATCGGTTCCCGATTGAACCGCTTCATAAACTTTTTGCTGTTGTTGCAATGTCAGTTTTGAGATTTCAACGATGAGAAAAGTTCCGCCCAAAGAGAGCTCGAGCTTCTTCTTGAAATCGTGATCCCATTGATCATTGCTTACTTCACGCGCGTTCAGAACTTCAAAATTCTTTTCCGCACGGACACTGTTTTCATGAATGTACTTTGCAATTGTTTTCTTGCCGGTACCGGTCGCACCTTGAATCAGAACAGTTGCGCGACTTTTCGCGATCGATCTGGACAACTGGAGCAACCCGGAGAACTCGTGATCAACCGTTCCCAACTCCTTGGTCTCAATCTTATTTTCGCTTTTCATCATTCTTGCCCTCCTTGGCAATCGAATCTAGCGCCTTCTGCGCCAGTGTTTTCCAAACATCATCATCCTGACTCTGTTTAATTTTTTCTAGCGACCGGCTTGCGATCAGCCTGGAGTCGCGACCACCATCCTTCAAAATCGCACGTGCATGCGCATAAAGAACGTGATTTCCCCCTAATTTATTTTCTATCGCTTCATTGTAAAGCGCAACCGCTTCCTTCCATTTTTCCTGGTATTCAAGCTGTTCACCTTCGGAAGCATAGAGTCTTGCCTTTGTTGGCGCGTTCGGAAAATGACGGTATTCAAACGATGGCTGATCTTTCTCCGTCAGTTTTCCAACCAAAAGACGAGCCTGATGAAATGCACTGGCTGAAAAGGCGTGATCCTTGGCTTTTGCACCCAATTCCGCAATATAAGACCAGCTTTGTGCCTTTGTATACTGGCTGAATCCATTCATTCCTGATGCCAGTTTTCTGCCGACCAAAAACGCCCGATCATCATTGCCCTTCAGGCGATAAAAAAGTGATTTTAACAAATCCCGTTCCGGTGCGAATCGTGATTGATCACGAATCGAGTCAAGCTTGGAAAGAAACTCTTCAGACTCTTTCTCATCTTTGGCGTTGAATTTTTCGCCATTCCACATTGATTTTGCCTCAACAATCGCACGACTTTCCATTTCATCGGTGCTTTCAAGTTGAAGGTTTTTTTGAATTTCGTTGGCTGCAATCTTCAATCCCACCTCGTCACTTGAACGAAATGGCTCGATGATTCTCAGTGCAAGGGTTGCCAGTTTTTTATCTGCGGCAAACCGTGCAATTTTAAGTCTCATTTCATCACAATTCGGATCAAATGTCGGAGCAGGAAGATACTCCCCATGCTTCTCGTAAAAAGCGATCGCACCATAATAGTCCTGATCGTCAAGCTTCTTGCCCAACAGACGCTTCACTCCGCCGACTATTCCTCGCTCAATCAGTTTTCTAGCTTCCATTGACGGATTCTCACGCAAGTGAGCCAATCCCTTCTCAATCGCTTTTTCATCTTCATTGAAGGAAAGAAGCGTTCTGACTTCGGTAAGACCGACTAATTCCGATAAGCTTGTGGAATAGAAAGCGGCAGGGTCTTCGATTTTTTTCACTTCATCCGAATTCACATATCTGATCGCACTTAACAGATCAAATCCGCCATGACTACCACAGGGAAGCATACGCAATCGGGCAATCGCCGCACCGGGAGTCATCGGGTATTGATTCACCGTTTCGGTATAATTCTTTTCAGATTCTTTGGGGCTTTTCATCGAACGAATCTCGGCAACGCGAAGACTTGCCTTCCATGCGGTAGGTTGAGCTCTTGCAATTTCAAGGTACTTTTTGAAACTACCTTCGGCTTTTACGAATTCTTCGAGCTGAAAATATGATTCACCAAGATTCATGTAAACGTGCGGATACCCTGCCAAACCATCCTGTCCTCTTTGAAGAACTGACTCATACGCATTGATCGCTTGAGCAAACTGATTACGATTGAAGTACAAATCGCCAAACTTGTAACCTGCTTCATTCTTGATTTTCAAGTTTGGTGCATTCTTGGCAAGCCATTCGAATTCAGGTCTTGCCTGATCATATTGTCTGATTTGATAAAGACTCTCGGCGATTCCGTATCTGAACAACCAGGTCAGTGGATGATCCGGATGATTTTTTCGAATCTTCAAGAATATATCGTTAGCAGCAAGCCACTCCTGGTTTCGGAAAGACTGTGCTGCAAGAAACGCATTGGCTTGGACACCTACATCACTTTTATTCTCAATTTTCGCAAGTTCCTGAATCAGGATTTTACCCTGCTCATGCATTTCAAGCCGGTAGTATGAACTTGCTTTAAGAAATTCCATCTCGCGCATGAAAGCTGATGTCGGATATCCCTTTTTCAAAAACTCGACCGTCTTCACCACAAGAGCATGCTTGTTTTCACGCGAAAGTTTGACCGCCAATCTGACCATCTGGTCTTCTTCACTTTTGCCGGCCGGTTCCTTGTATTTAAATCCATGATCAGGGATGAATTCAGGAAAATAAGAATTGAAATTCAAAACAGGGTGTTCAGCGCGGTACCTGACCCAGAGACTATTATCCCTACTGAGTGGGGTTTCGCAGAATCGAAGCGCAGTCTTGCTTTCTTCAACTCTCTTTTCTTTTTGGGCTTTACGCTCATCTTCTTTTTTCAAGATTTCGCTTTTCTTGTCTTCAATCTTTTTAAGATCGAACTTTCTTTTTTGCTTTAAAGCCTCAATTGCAGTCAGGCCTTTTTTATACCAAAAATCGATTACGAATTTTCCATCTTCTTTCCGGTAAAAATCGAATAATTCCATTTCCGGTTTTGCAAATGCTTCCTTACCTGATGGGAACGCATATTTACCGCGAATGACGAGCTCAGAATCTTTCTCCGATACAGTCAACTCAGCAAGACGGGAATCGCGTAAGTCCTTCATTTGCTGATTGAACTCTTTTTCTCCGCCCATCGGAATTCCAAGATCTAGTAAATTTGCTGAAGGAATTCTGACTTCAAAACCTTTCGAATGATTACGAATGATTGGCTTGAACGACTCGTCCAAAGCGATATTGAGTCTTGAGAAAGAAGAGTGATGTTGAATGTCCAATGAACTGTATTTGTCGACCGAAGTCGCAAATGCAGCATTTCCAATGAATGAACCGCAACTTGCGGCGATCAATCCGATGATCTTCAAGGTACTCACTCCCTTCCATAGCAGTGTTGTTAGGCATCTTATACCCGGTACCTATTTCCTATTGTGGCAGAATCTGCCGTGTACGATCAATGAAAGATTTCGCATTTCCGATTTAATTCTGCTAAATTTTGAATAAGTAGATGAAATCACATTTTTACACATCAATTGTTGTATTTTTGACTCTTTCTTTACCAACTGGCTGCAGCCTGAGCCATCTTCTTGTCGGTACGGTTGATCCCGTTGACCAAAAATCACAAAACATCCAAGCAGTTGCACTTGAAACTCTTGACCCCGCTTGGCGAAGGGTCGACCTGGTCGCGGGCGTCCCTCAAAACGACGCTCCCGATCGTGCCTGGCAGTCCGTCAAAACCGCATCGGTTATATCCTTGAATTCTGCATGCAATGGCGCTACCGAACGTGAATTGAGCGATATTTCAAATGACCTTTTGACTCAATGGCGGGATCTTGAAAACATAACCCAGAAAGAAATCACCATTTCAGGCCTCAAGGCTCTCGAAACCACCGCTGAAGGTTTCTATTTCAATCGAAAACGCAAATTTCAGACCGTTGTCGTCAAAACACCGACTTGCGTTTATGACCTGATCTTTCTCAGCCCCACCAAAACCTTTTTGCAAGATCTTGCAGTATTTAAGAGTTTCCGTGATAAACTGAACATCAAGTGAACCTGCAAAAAATCTCACACGATTTAGGAATAGAAGAAACACTTGGTCGAGCCATTCATTTTGCCGGCGGCTTTACCCGCCTGACCTGGAAATCGATAGAAGAACTTTTCACACTCCCCTTTCCAACCAGACTAGTTTTCGAGCAACTTTACTCGATTGGTGTTCAATCTTTTGTGCTGGTGCTCATCACCGGCCTTGCCACCGGCTCTGTCATGGCACTTCAATTCGGTCAGGGTTTGGCCCGCTTCGGCGGCACCTTATACGTCCCCAAACTCACTTCCCTTGCCATTTTACGTGAAATGGGCCCAGTTTTTGTCAGTCTTTTGGTTGCAGGCCGAATCGGGTCGGGCATGGCTTCTGAAATCGCCTCCATGAAAGTCACCCAACAAATCGATGCAATCCGAGCACTCGGTACCTCACCCATTCAAAAAATCGTGATTCCACGCCTGATTGCATGCCTGATCGCACTTCCCTTACTCACTCTGATGGGCGATTACGTCGGACTCATCGGCGCAATGTTGATCGCAAAATTCGAACTCAATATCGATATTGAGTTTTTCGTGACTAAAACATTTGAAACATTAACCCTCACCGATCTGGTCACAGGACTAGCAAAAACCGCCGTATTTGCGTTTTTTATCGCAATCGCATCTTGCTGGAAAGGTCTGAACACCGAGGGCGGAACCGAAGGGGTCGGTCGCACCACCACTTGGGTCGTGGTCACTAGTTCGATCTTCATCATGATTGCTGACTTCTTCTTGACCAAACTTTTCTTCCTGACGGTGTATCCCAAATACTGAATATGCTCGATACCAAAACCGCTCCTCAGGAGCCGGCACTGCGGATTCACAACCTCCATAAAAGCTTCGGCAACAAACACGTGCATAGAGGCGTCAGCTTTGATTTAAAACAAGGCGAAATTCTCGGATTATTTGGCGGCTCTGGAACAGGTAAGAGCGTGGTTCTTCGTTCAATTATCGGCCTTGAATCACCCGATGAAGGCGAAATCATTTTCGATAACATGAACCTTGCCGAGCTTACTGAAAAAGAACTCTTCGAGGTACGCACCAAAATCAGCTACGTATTCCAAAATGGCGCCTTATTCGATTCTCTTACCGTTGAAGAAAATCTTGCTTACCCTTTAAAGGCCCATGCCCACCTGACCAAGGTCGAAATCAGCGAAAAAGTGAATCACATGCTCGAACTGATCGACATGAAAGGCTCAAACAAACTACTACCAAACGAACTTTCAGGCGGAATGCAAAAGCGTGCCGGACTTGCACGCGCAATCATTCTAGAACCGAAAATCGTCTTGTTCGACGAACCTACTGCAGGCCTTGATCCGGTCAATACCGAACGCCTTTTGAACAACATCCTTTCATTCAAACGCAGGGGCATGACGGGCATTTTCGTCACCCATGACATTCCAGCAGCCTTCAAGATCTGCGACCGCATCGCGATTCTTCATGAAGGCAAGATCAACTTGATTCTCACCCCGGAAGAGATGAAAAACTCTGAAAATCCACTCGTGAGATCATTCACCACAGGAGCCCATATCCGATGAAAGCTGATGAGAAAAAAATCGAAAAGAAAGTCGGGGTCTTCGTGCTCGGAGGGCTTTTTCTCGCACTCACTGCACTACTCGTTTTAGGCGGAAAACAGAGCTTTTTCACAAAGGTAAACCATTACCACACCCACTTCAGCAAGGTCGACGGACTCGTGAGTGGCGCAAAAATCACTCTGGGTGGTTTCAAGATCGGAACCGTATCTTCGGTTGAGCTTGATCCGCTAACCCGCGACATCAAGGTCACCTATACGATTGAACGTGAATATGCGCAGTGGATTCGTAAAGAATCAAGTGTTGAGCTCGTCACCCAAGGTGTGCTTGGAGACAAATACCTTTCAATGGTTGCCGGAGATCCGAATCAGCCTGAAATCGAGAACAACGCTGAAATTCCTCAAGGAAGCAGCAAAGACTTTTCCATGTTGATGACCTCAAGTGAACGACTGATGGAAAAAGTGACCGCAACGGCAGAAAGCTTCGAACGCATTCTCACCTCTTTCAATAAAGGTAATCGTGCAGAGGAGTTTTTCAAAGGGCTCTCGACCACTTCGAAAAACATGAGTGAGATCAGCTCGAAACTGAACCAGGAATTGAGCCAAATGAAACTCAAGAGCGCGGTTAACCACCTTGACGCCATTTTAGAAAAAGTAGATCACGGGCAAGGCACCCTGGGTGCATTCATCAACGACCCCGCGCTATATGACGACGCCAAAGCACTCGTCGGCCAAGCAAACCGTAATCGAATCATGAGAAACCTGATTCGCCAAACCATCAAAGACAATAAAGAAGCCAAAGAGTAAAAGAATAAGGCCTTTAGTTTTAAGCACTTACAGACAAACTCAACCATTTCAGTTTAACTGATTGGTGATCTTAAAAATGAATAATTTATCCTTCTCCTGCCTCATGTGATTAAAAGAGCGGCATGAAAACGATTTTAATCATTGCTGCTGTTTTGTTTCAAACCACATTCGCTGAAGCGAAACAATACATGGTACGAGTAAACCAAGCGGCAAACCTCCGCCAAGAACATCAAGTTCTTCAGGCCATGATTCAAAATAAAATCCTCATCAACTCATCAACACGCACCTTGAAAATCACTTTGAATTCGGACTGCAGCATCGCCTTTCCTTGCACCGAAATGCTGAGACAATACACACTGACACTTAAAAAGATGGGCTCCCAAATCGTGGCAGAAGGCATTCTTCCCATTCAAAATGAGAATACTTTGAACCCCACCAAGACCGTGGTCACCATCGATCAAACCGCAAACAATTCAACTCTGGTTCGCATTCAAGACCGCAATGGCTATTCGGTATTTGTCGGCAGCCCTATTGAAGAAACAGAACTATCTTTCTAATTTTTTAAAATTTAATTGAGCCAATCCCCGGCTCTCTCCCAAAAGAAAAGCCCCATTGTATAACAATGGGGCTTTCTGACAAACACGCTTTAAATCAAATCAGACTACCAAGAATTACTCTTGGCTACCGTTTCCAGAATTTCTCATGTCCATTGAAGATTTCAACGGAGTGATCATTCCACGCTTACGGAGTTTTTCAACAAGAGTGGTACGGTTCAAGCCAAGAAGCATTGAAGCGCGGTTTTTGTTGCCGTTAGTGCGAGTCAACGCTTGGTCAACAAGGTGATTTTCGAATGCAGCCACAACTGCTTTCAGATCAAGACCTTTTTCTGGCAAGAACATGCGAGGGAAATCAAGATCAGCAATCGCGCCGAAACCTGATTGAGCAGATTGGGTAGATTGATAGATTTTAGCAGGGATATCGTTAGCATCGATGATGCCTTGACCTTTCATGATCACGATACGCTCGATCACATGCTCAAGCTCGCGAGCATTTCCTGGCCAAGTGTAGCTAGTGAATGCATCAAGCGCTTCAGGTGCTGGAGTAGTAGCAACATTTGAACCGGTCAATTTGTTGTATTTCTCGATGTAAGTGCGAACGAGAACTGGAATTTGAGATACGCGATCACGAAGTGAAGGCACATTCAAAGCCACAAAGTTAACTTTAGCGAAAAGGTCAGAACGGAAAAGCTTCTCAGTTACCAACGATTGAAGAGAAATGCTTGAAGAAGCGATGATGCGTACTGGATAGTTGTTTTGAACCAGTTTTGCTTGAAGGTGAAGTGGAAGTTCATTGATCTCTTCAAAGTAAATTGTTCCGCCAGCAGAGTTTTCAATCTTAGAAACAAACTCAGTTTCAAGAACCTCGCCACTCAACGCACAATTGATTACTGCAAAATTTTTAGCTGCGCGAGAAGAACGGTTATGAATGATACGGGCAACGATTTCTTTACCTGTGCCCATTTCGCCAGTGATCAGAACGCCTTGTTCTGTAGTAGCGGCTTTTTCAATCAAGTTGGTGTCTTCCGCGGTCATTCCTGCGGAGAAAGCGGTCTGAATAGGGTTTGTCGTCTCTAACATGGTAAACTCCTTCCGTGAGTTTTTTGTTTTTTTATCTGATTTCAGGAGTCATTCATCCTTTTTGAATCCTGAGCGTGTCAGCCATATTTAGGGTAAGGCAGAAATTGTCGCACTGTCAAAAACTTTTCTTGAAAATTTTATTTTGACGAAATCCGCCATCAACAATAATAACAAAAAACCCTGTAACTTCAAAAAGATACAGGGTTCGTATTCAAATAAAATATAAATAAAAAACTAGCGATGCGCCCATTCTTTGGCCCACTTCTGCGCATTCAAATCGCCCCGATAGGCGAACCACAATACAATGCCAGTCACAAATACCAATGAAATAAGAGCAAAAAGCATCCAGACCTTTTGTCCGTGCTTTTTTGTGGTTCTTGCCAGATCAAACATGATCACGGACACACAAAATGCGATTGCAGGATAAAGCCAAATGAGTACCAACACGAAGAGGCCACCTTTAGTTTGAGCTATTGATTAAAGAGCAGCCTTGAGTGCTTCAATCTTATCGGTCTTTTCCCAAGTAAACTCAGGCTCCATACGACCAAAGTGTCCATATGCAGCTGTCTTGGTGTAGATCGGACGAAGAAGATCAAGCGTCTCAATGATTCCACGAGGAGTAAGGCGGAATACTTTTTTCACAGCAGCTTCAATTTTATTCAAAGATGCTTTTTCAGTTCCGTAAGCATTCACGTGAACACTGACCGGTTCAGCAACACCAATCGCATAAGCCAATTGAACCAAACAACGATCAGCAAGGCCTGCTGCAACAATGTTCTTCGCAACGTAGCGAGCCATGTAACATGCAGAACGGTCTACTTTAGAAGGATCTTTTCCTGAGAATGCCCCACCACCGTGCGCGCCGTGTCCGCCGTAGGTATCAACGATGATTTTACGACCAGTCAAACCGCAATCACCCATTGGGCCACCGATCACAAAACGACCAGTTGGATTGATGAAATATTTGGTTTTTGAATCAAGAAGATTTGCTGGAATGGTTTTCTTAATCACTTCTTCCATCACAGCTTCAACGATTTGGGCATGTGAAATGCTCTCAGCATGCTGAGTACTAACTACAACAGCATCGATCGCTACTGGCTTACCATCAACGTAACGTGCAGTTACCTGGGTTTTTCCATCAGGACGGAGCCAAGGCAAGGTACCATTTTTGCGCACTTGAGAAAGCTTCATCGCCAATTGTTGAGACATAGCGATAGTCAGTGGCATCAATTCAGGCGTTTCATTCACCGCGTAACCAAACATGATTCCTTGGTCACCAGCGCCTTGCTCAGTTTGATTGTGCAAACCAAGACCAACCGTCACACCTTGCGCGATATCTGGGCTTTGACGATCAAGAGTGACCATCACACCGCAAGTATTGGCATCAAAGCCTTTTGCAGAGTCATCGTAACCAATTCTACGAATTGCATCACGAGCAACATGAGCATAATCAACACGAGCATTCGTTGTCACTTCACCAGCAACCACTACCAAACCGGTCGTCACCAGTGTTTCACATGCTACACGAGCCTTAGGGTCTTGTGACAAGATTGCATCCAATACAGAATCAGAAACCTGGTCTGCTATTTTATCCGGATGTCCTTCAGTTACGGATTCTGATGTAAAAAGTGTTTCGATAGCCATGCTGCTTATTTCTCGTTAACGGTGGTTAAAATGCGAAAAACTACTTCTTAAAACTATTTCTTGTGGATTGGGAACTTTGGAGTTGTTCCTTTGTTTTGCTCTTTGCGTTTGCGCACTTTTCCTGTGCGAGCAACTTTAACTTTACGAGCCATTCTGGTTTTACCTGTACGTGATGACATTGCATTCTCCTTAGTAAAAAAAACTTATAAATTTGACTAAGTTACTTTGCTAACCTTCCTCCCCAAAAAAGTCAACCCAAAATGGCCTATAAGTTGCTCAAAGCACCCCCAAGGGAGCCTTTATGAAAGTAAAAAAATTGAATCTGTTTTTATCCTCAGCGCTGATTTTAGCCTTTGGAAATACCGCTGGATTGGCTGCAGAAAAGCCACCCTTGTTTTTAAAACTCGGCGAACAGCGCCTGCTTAGCCTCCCCCCTCTAGACCGATACTCGGTCAGCGGAACCGCAATTCGATATACCCGCCTACCCCTGCAAAACCAGCTTCTGATCAAAGCGGTCGCCAAGGGATTCTCGACCTTTTTAATCACCCACAACGGCGAAACCACCACCCAGAACATCCGTGTAGAAAGCATTCCAGACACCATCTACCCAAAAGCATTTTTACAGGCATTGAACATGCTTGAATCGACCGAAACGATCGACGGTGGTTCACACATGATTCTTCGGGGTGAAGTCAAAAACCCAAAAGAAGCCTTGGCCATCGCTCACCTCAAACGGAACTTTTTCACTTTCATCATCGATGAAACCCACATCTCACCGATCTGGTTTGAGCAGAACAAATCACAGATCACCGAAGCGCTGAAAAGCTATCCACAACTCAGCCTGGACTCTCGTGAAAACATGATCTTGATTCAAGGTGCGGTTCCGAATCAAACCACAGCCCAAGCCATCCAGAAAAAAATCAGAGCTATTCAACCGTTAGCAGAGTTTGAAATACAAACATTCCAAGGATTTTCACCGACCCTTTACTTCAAGGTTTTTCTACTGGAAGTTCAAAAGGAATTCACTTCGCATCTCGGCACTGAAATCACCCAACCCTTCCCTCTTCAATCAATCTTCTCTCAATCACTGAGCGCATCGATTCATGCTCTGAGTGAACGAGGAATGGTTCGGGTTCTCTCTGCACCCGAACTGGTGGTGAAATCTCCGGGCCAGGCCGAACTCTTTGCCGGCGGAGAAATGCCGATAAGACTACGCAGCAGAATCTCAGACAATGTCATCTGGAAAAACATCGGACTCGCCCTGAAGCTCGACGTGAAGGAATACAACGGTGAAAATGTTCGGCTCACCATCGAAACTGAAATGAACCATCAGAACAAGGCGATGAGCATCGATGAAATCCCCAGCATCAAAACCAATCGAATCAAGACTACGGTTGAAGGAAAAATGGGGCGTCCACTTTTACTCTCCGGTTTATTACAAGAAGATACCCGCGATAAAATCAGGGGCATTTACGGCATTTCTGAAATTCCAATCATCGGAAAACTTTTCGGAAGCGAAGATTTTCAGAAAAACCGATCTGAACTCGTCGCTGTTCTTCTACCCCAGCGTGAGCCACCCAAAGAGCCGATGCAACGCATATCAAGCGACATCCCGAAGGGCTTTCTTCCCTTACCCAGAAACCACATCTCAGCCCATGCTGTTGAACAATTGCAATCGAACAGGGAGTATCCATGGAACGTCCTTTAATAAACCCCATTCTTTCAGAACTTCTCAGTTCACCAAAAATTTCAGACCTTTGTTTCAACCGTCATGATGAAGTCTATTTCAATCAGGGAAACGGTTTTGAGCGACTCCCGCTCAGCCAACTGATCTTTCGAACTGAAAACGAATACAAGACTTTCGTGCTGGATGAGATCTCCCGTAGCGGCAAGACCTGGGACGCAAAGCTACCCTTTCTTGATACCGTCTTTTTCGGAAGTCATCGCGCTCACATTGCCTTTCCGCCACTTTCACAAAATGGCATTGCGCTCTCACTTCGAAAACTTCCCTCTCGAAATAAAAACACACCTGAAGAAGCCCAAAAACAAGCTGTTTCAAGATGGGAGTCTTCTCATGAGGCTTTTTCGGTTCTAGTCGATGCGATCAAAAACCATGAAACCATTCTCTTCACCGGCGCAACCGGTTCTGGAAAAACCACACTCTTGAATGATCTGGTTTCTTACATTCCCAAACACGAACGCATCATCACCCTTGAAGACACCGCGGAACTCTGCCCCCAACACGAGCACTGGTTGAGCCTGCTTTCGAGAACTGCAAACGCAGATGGCTTTGGCACGGTGACTTTGCGTGACCTTGTCAGACAAACACTTCGCATGAAACCTGACCGCATTCTGGTCGGCGAATGCCGTGGCGATGAGGTCATCGATTTGCTGCAAGCACTGAACACCGGTCACCGAGGCACACTCTCAACCCTTCATGCGAATTCAGCGCGTGATGCAATCAAACGACTCGAATTATTGGCATTGATTGCCGCCAAGGGAACCATTCCTGTCAATCTGATTCGGGAATTGATCGCAAACGGCGTTCAGAAAATCGTTTTTCTTGAAAACAGAAAAATAACCGGAATGCTTCAAATACAGGGATTTGAACGCGATGTAATTTTCACTCGTCCGTTGATTGCCAGCTTTGTTTGATCAGTGATTTCTGATTTTTCCAGGCAGCTTCAATTCCCATTGGGAATTTCCAAACGGTTCCGCCTCCGACGATCGAGAAAAACAACCAAAACAAGCTTAAACGAACCCAGATTTGAAACCATTTATCGAACTTCATCCGAGCATCCTCATGAATGAAATTGCCATTGCACCGAACAACAAAAGCATTACCGAAGGCAGCACCAGAATAAACAATGGCTTCAAACAATGATTGGGCAAAACTTGCAACTCACGGGAGATCTTCATTCGAACATCCATTAAGAAATTTCGATAAGTCGACTCCAATCGAACCATACTGGCAATTCCCTCAGTGAGCGACTGCTGGATGGTTCGTCTGATTTCCATACCAAACACGACCACAGAATCTTCAACCGGATTCACTGTTTTCAATCCCTTCTTTTGAAATGGGTCCCAAATCTGAACACCCCAGCCTTGTGTCAGGTTCGGTTCCCTCTCGCAAAGAAACCGCATTGCAGAACTCCACGCAAGATCAGGTGGCATACCACTTGCGATCTCGGCAATCATCCTTTCAAAAAAAAGCTTGCTTGAAAGTACCCAAGTTCTCTTTTGCCGATGAATACCACCAAAACGGGCATCTTCCATCATGGCAAGCATCCAATAGAAGGCCAGCATACCGAACATCATACACACTGAAAGCAAACTGAGATAAAGCCCCCTGTGCTCGGAAAGTTCAGGCAGCATCACGTATAAAATAAACCCAAAAAACGGCACTAATATTACAGAAATCATTACCTGCCCGAAAGCCTGTGAAGATTTGAGCCGGGCCTCAAGCAGCATCTCTCGCTCTTCATCCATACTCAGAATCATGCGTTCAAGCGATGGCAGGATCGGCGCCCCTTGCGACCGCAGGGCTTCTAGCGAAGTGGAAAAAATCGGACCCCAGGGAGTCGGCAATTTTGCAGTGCCTTCCCAATCTTCACGATTGGGCACCAGTCCGCTTTCCAGGCTTTCTTTTAGAATTCGCAAATGAGCGATGATGGATTTCAAATCATCGAGAACTTTTTGCTGGAAAAAATGTGCTTTCATTTTTTCAACGATCGGTGAGAAGTTCGGAAGTGCCAAAAAAAAGACGATGAAGACCAGTATCCAAAGAGTCATGCGTTTGACCATGCAAACGCCATACCCCGAATTAATCTTCGATCACGTGTAATTCCATCATGCCTTGAAGTTCGGCAATCAGACTTTTGACGTCATCAAGAGCATCAGCCGAAAATACCAATTCCATATCCCGATTCGGGTCACCCTCTTGATGAGGAATGGTTCGATAGGCCGTCAAACCTTCGTTGGCCTCAAGCGTATGGTAAATGTAGGCAGAATCTGATTTTTTTGTTCTAATTCTGATTTTTTGGGCTTTCATATGGCTTTTTTTGTTATCATTTTAATATGAGCAAACGAATTCAGCAGTACCCGAAACTGGCTTCTTTCTCCCTATTGATTTGCACGATGATTACCGGTTGCGCAAGCCAAACCTCAACTACCAAAAAAGATTCCGAGTTGGCCGCAGCAACTAAGGAACAATTGAGCAAGATCGAAGAAAAATTGATTGATCTTGAAACCCGATTCGGTGCCTTGAATGAAAAATTCAACCTTTTGAATTCTGAAAAACCGGTTGAAGTAAAAACAGAAACCAAGGTTGAAGAGGTAAAGGTACATGCACCTGTGGCGGTAAAGAATGCGCTCATTGCACAACCCGTAAAAGGTCATGGTAAATTCGCTGATTCTTTTCACCATGACGAAGCAACCGATCGCTATCGCGAGGCAAAGATCTTATTCGATACCCACAAGTATCCGGATGCGATTCTCGAGTTTTCAGATTTCATCAAAAACAACCCACGCCATGTTTTGGCTTGCAATGCCCAATACCACATCGGACTCAGCTACCTTAATCAAAAGGAATTCAAGATAGCAGAAGAAGAACTCACGCGTGTCTTGGTGAACCATCCTCACTCGAATGTGGTTCCAGACACACTGGTTGCACTTGCAACCGTTTCTACCGCACTTGGGAAAACTGCAAAAGTTTCTTATTTTCGCGAAAAAATGAATTCACACTTTGCCAACTCACCTCAAGCGAAAGCATTGCCTGAAGAACATGCAAAACCGGAAGAGCATGAAAAACCACAGGTAGAAGTACCTCAACCACCAACCGCTCCTGTTCCTGAACTCAAAAGCTCTGAAACCCATGGTGAAGAACCAAGCGTGGTGAAACAATGAAAATCAATCCAATCTTTATTACCGGTATTTTTGTCGTCGTCAGCGCCGAAGCATATTCCGTGAAAAAAGGTGACAGTCTTTCTGCCATCGCAAAAGAACACTACGGGAAGCACGACAAATGGCACGAACTTTATGAGTCGAACAAATCACTGATTCAAAACCCAAATCTGATTTATCCCGGTCAAAATTTGAGTATGGATTCAAAAGGAACCCTTGTTGCTGCCAACAACTCAGACTTCAGGCTGAACAAAACAAAAGACCGCTCTCAGGAATGGCGCTACCTTCCAAAACAAGACTGGGAAAGCTTCAAATTCCCTACTTCACCACAAATTGACCCGAACGGATTTGACAAGAGAAGTAAGGTGATCACCCGCAAATCTGACCGCACATTCGCACCCATGACGGTTGCATCAGACCGCATACCGATTGAAGGCGAAATCATCAACGCCAGATCAGAACACGATCAAATCTTTCTCGGTGAACAAGTCTTCATCAGAGGCGAGGAACAACTTCAGGTCGGAAAGACCTATTCGGTGACCTCAGGACCTGAAAAAATCGTCTCCAACCGCGATCAACGTGTTGGGTTCGCTTACGAGCTTGCAGGCACCGTTAAAATCATCGGTGTCCGTGACGGGGTTTTCATTGGTACCGTGACAACCACTCAGCGTCCGATCATGAGAAAAAATCTTCTGATTCCGGAAGTGGCTCCGGTTGATTTTTTGAGTCCGGTCGCATCGGCAACCGTGATCCCCGCTTCAATCGTACCCATGAACATTTTAAACACATCAATGATCGGTGAACACAACCTGGTCATTCTCGATGCCGGCGAAAATGATGGTGTCAAAGCAGGAATGATCTTCAGGAAATACATGAAGGTTGATCCGAACAACAATACCGTCATCACTACCAAAGACTATTTGATTGAAGCTGACATGCAGGTGCTCGAAGTCAAAGACCACTTCTCAATCGCTTATGTATTACAAAGTCGCGGTGCAATCCACGCTAGCGATGAAGTTCTTTCATTGATGGATCTTCGTGACCTTTATAAAAATTCAGGGATGCAGATTTTCATTCAGAATGATGGTCAGGGCGCACCGCTGGATGAACTCGATCAAATGGATGATTCACAAGGACTGGGAGAAAAAGAAGATCAAGAACTACGTCAGCTTGAAAAAGTTGATCCGAATACTACTGACTCACCTTCCACGCTTGGTAATGAGGCTTCACCAAATGACCAAACTGAAATGCCTGTGAATGAAACAAAAGATCTTGAATTGGATGAACCAACAAAAACCGAGCAAGATCACGTTTCAGAACCTCCGGTTACACCGGAAGTAGATCAGGACTTGGATGCACCGGAATTGCCAGCAGATCAACTTTTACCACCTGCTGACCCTGCACCTGCAACACCTGCAACACCTGCAAAAACTGCAGATCCTGCACCGACTGCAGAGGCAACTCCATCAGCCAGTCCAGCTCCAGAAAGCCTCGAGCCACCTGCTGATAATCCAGTTCCTGCGGCTATTCCTGCGCCAAGCCCTACACCGAGCGCAAGTCCGTCTCCTAGCCCTAGTCCTAGTCCTAGCCCGTCACCAGCATCACTCAACTGAGCCGATCCAGCACTTGAGATAATGGCCTTCTTCGAACTCTGAACGAACAAAGTGATCGAGTGATGGAGAACCTTCGGCTATCCATCTTACTTTACGACCAGAGCGACGTGCCGCCTTTTGCAAGCACTCTTTCATGTCTTCTTTTGAGAGAAGCTGGGAACAAGAACAACACACCACTAACCCATCTTTAGCGGTTTTTTGAATCGCCGTGGTGAAGAGCTGCACATAAGCATGCTTGCCCTGAGGAATGCTTTTGCGGTTCTTGATGAACGCCGGAGGATCAGCAATCACCACTTCAAAATCTTTGTCTTTCAATGAAGGCATTGGCTCGAGAACATCCGCTTTCAATCGATTAAACTGAATTTCCCCAGCACCTTTCTCAATCGTATTCTTGCGAACATTGAGCTCGGCAAACTTGAGCGCCGTATCAGAGGCATCAACAGCGGTAATCTGAAGGGGTAGCCCCTTTTCCATAAACACTTGAGCAAGTTGAACGCTCCACTGCCCCACATAAGAGCACAGGTCGAGCATCTTCATCTTTCCGGTCTTCATTGCCGGCGACTGATGATAGCGCAATTTGCGCAACAACAAGATCTGAACGAGTTTTGCGTTGTGGGCTTGGTCAAAGAAAAAACCTGTTTTTTGACCGGTCACGAGATCAACAGTCATGCTCACTTCCCGGTTCATCACACTTTGCAACTGGAACGTGAATTCACGGTAAGCATCGTGAGACTCAACATTTTTTCCCGAGTGAAGAAAACGAATTTCAGTCGGCTCTTTTGAAAGCCCTTCGCGTTCGCGCGAGCCGGCATCACGTCGATAAATCACCTTGGAATCGGAAGATTCATTGAGTGCTTTTGAAAGCTCTGCAAGAGTTTCGGTGATCAAAGCAAGTTGCAGATCCATTCCAGCCGAATGCGGTTGAACGACATAAATCGTTTCTTTACCAACATAGCGGTCAATCACCAGACCCGGAAGGTCATCGTTTTCACCGTAAACCAATCGAAAGCTCTGCCCTAGAGAGAACCACTGCAGTCGGAACTCGAATGCACTTTTGATGTTCTTTTGAATGATGGTCTTCAAAAGTTCATTGGCATCTGCAGCCTCATGCTTTTCACGCGTGAGCGCACGAAACGCAATCAACGAGGCTGGATTTCCGAAACCATAGGCCAGAAAATTTCCGCCCGCATCATCAAGCTCAAGTAGTTCGCCCGTCTGAATCCCTTTGGGAGAATCTTGCAATTCATTGGAATAAACCCAAGGATGCCCTTGCTTGAAACGACGCTCTTCTTTCGATTTCAATCTCCAATGTTTCATCGCTTGATCACCTTTGCCATTCCGGCTTTAAAAAACGTTTTTCCGAAAACCATTGCAAACAACATCAGAAGAAAGAAACCGATGATGGCGACTGGAATAATGATGGGCAACATCACCAAGCCGGTGAGCGCGCCCAGCGGGCCCATTTTCACCACTTTAAAGCCGCCATTTTGAAAACCAAACGGTGAAGCCTGCTCTTTGCCTGCAACATGGGCGCCATTCGCATCAAGCACTTCAACCTGATCGGGGGCGATTTTCTTTGCTTTGGTTTCAAATACATCGTTCATGGCAACTGACTCCTACAGCGGGCACTCCATCAAATGAGTCCCGAGTTTTCGACATTCGGCTTCATAGGCCTTCAAATAATTCTTTTCTGCACTAGTGAGCTTGGTCAGATCAATCAGGTCCCAATCGTAACCGACAAACACGACGTTTTCATATTTGAAGTTGCCGCCTTGTGGGTGAAGGAACGCGATATTCTCAATGCGCACTCCGCCTTGGTCTTTCAAGTAAATACCCGGCTCAACACTCACACACGCAAACGGTGATTGTGGATAGATGGATAGAGTCGAAAGGCGAATCCCTTCTTCATGTACGTGAATGCCTACACCATGACCGGTTCCGTGAAGGTAATCATAACCTGCCGCCTTCACCTGACCACGAATCATTGCATCGACTTCTTTACCTGAAAGAGCCGCATTAACTGGAGCCATGAATACCTGAATCGCGCTTTTCAAAGTCGCCGTGTAAATGTCTTTTTGCCATTCTTCAGGAGTAGCGCCGTTATGGCTTGAACCCACGAAGAAACCGCGTGTGCAGTCGGTACAAAAACCATCATCATAGTATGCACCGCTATCTAGAAGGGCCATTTGGCCTTTTTCAAAATAAGTGGTATTCGATGGTGTGCTGTAGTGAATGATTGCGCTGTTCGGGCCTGCGCCAGAAATGGTTTTGAACGAAAGCGCTACCGCACCCTCATTTGCATAAGACTGATAAAGATGGTTGGCGAGCTCAACTTCGGAAATATTGCGAAGCTGACTTTCTTTCTTACCCCAACGAAGGGTTTTGGAAATCGCCTTGGAGCTCTTTTGAAATGCACTGCGAATTGCAAGCATTTCTTCTTTCGTCTTCCGTACTCGACGTTGAATCACCCATTTACAATCGGCATTGTGTTTTGCTTCAGGAAATACTTCCTTCAACAAGGATGGCAACAAGCCATTCATCATGGAACCGTTGAAGAAAATTTCTTTTACCGAATGTTTCGCCAGTGTTTTCTTTAATTCAGAAAGGTCATTGCGAATCACCGTTACTGAATAAGAACCCTTTTGAGTCTCATCGATTTCAACCGGTGAATTTGCCGAACAAGCTGGCAGGAACAATACCATTTCATTCCCAGCCGCAAATGTGTACCCCAGAAACGAGGCCGCATGAGGAAGATGATAACCACGAGCATTCAATAAAAACGCGGCGTCATCAGTAGCAGCGGTGACATGCATGAACTCGGGATTCGTTTTAGAAAGATCGGCTTTCATTGCATCCAGATTTTTTGCGATCGTGCGACCAGTGGAAGTTTCAGGCAATGAAAAAATCGGTCGTTCCACTTTCCAACCAGAAAGACCAAGGGCCTTCAAGATCGATTCACCATCGAGATGCACCAAGGTATGACCTGCTTCTTTCGCCATGTCTTGATAACGCTCAAGAGCCGCGATTGAAGTGCGCTCATAATCAATACCGATTCGAAGAGATTTTGATTGAGCTAAACGATCACGAAGTGAACCTTCGATGGTCGGTTCAACCTCAAGCTTCACCACTTCAACCAGGTCAACCGGGCATTCCTGATCGGCTTGAAGATGGTATCGTCCATCGACAAAAACAGTGACTCTTTTTTGAATTGCGGTTGCCTTTGAATTCTTGGTCCAAAAAACCGCATCCCCTACAGAACCGGTAAATCCCGTCGCACCGAAGCGAGGATTATTTTCAAGCGGAACGTACTCGGAAAGAAATGGGTCTTTTGAAGTCAAAACAATCGCATCCAGGCCGAGATCGGCGAAAGCAGAATCGAGTTGGTTTAACACTTCAGACAAACGGCCCTTTAACGGCGCCATTTTGTTCTGGCCAGATGCAAAATCGTATTTAAGAATCATGCATCTGAGATACCTTTTTTTAAGGATAACAACAAGGAGAATACCATGCGTTACCCCTGCCTGAGCTTTCTGGAACTGCAACGTTTTCGCTTGTTACTCGAACCTGCACTGAATGGGGCCCGAATCGACCGTGTATTCGTACCTGAGTGCCTTGAGCATCCGCTGGGGTTCTTCAAGAACGAGGTCGTTTTCGAGACTCGCTATGGCCAGATTTTAATCAGTTTACGTGCTCAAGCATGCGGAATCGCCTATTTACCTCCAAAGACACTCCGACCGGCAAAAGTGGGAACCCGCTCTGGCTTTGACCTTTCCCTATCCAAAACTCTCGACGGAGTTCGAATCGAATCCGTGTCGACAATTCCTGGAGAGCGGTTTTTGGTGATCTCGTTCTCAAGCCAACCTGAATTGAAGCTTTTTTTGAATCTCCTACCCGCACTTCCTGATGGTAGCCTGGTTACCGTTTTCGATGATCAATCCCATTCATTGATCTGCTCGTCACGTAATCGTACCGATTTTAGTGCTCCAATGCCGCGCGATTTGTCTGACGAAGTCATCGCCAAGATTCCAAACAGAACTGATCTCATTTCTTCGATCGAGTCTTATTCAAACCTCTGGATGCAGGCGCGGCTGGAAGATGCCACTGCACTAAGAAAACAAAAACTGCTGAATCTACTCACTCAACAAAAAGGTTCAGTTGAACGAAAATTAAAATCTCTTTTTCAACAAGAAGAACTCAGCAGAAACGAACCCGACTGGAATTATTACGGAACCCTTCTTCAAACCCATTTTTACAGCAAGCCCATTTTGAAAAACAAGCATTACTCCCTTTTCGACTATGAGAAAAATGCCGAAGTACTGGTACCGGGCGATGATAAACTCAACACCAAACAGCAACTCGAAAAATTCTTTCACCTGGCAAAAAGAAGTCGAAAGCGAATCGATGAATCCCAGCAACGTTCCGCCGCTCTAAAAGAAAAACTCGCCGCCATCACCAAACAAGAAGAGAGACTCAAGGAATCGTCGGTTTCGTTTGAAGAACTGAAGAAAATTGAACTTGAAACAGGCTTCACACCGGCTCAAAGCGATCGGGATACATCGAAAAAAATCGCCGGTTTTTCAGGAAAGATCTATCGTTCCCAAGAAGGTCTCACCATTCTTTCCGGCCGTTCAAAAGATGAAAATCTAGAACTCACTTTCAAAATTGCCCGCGGCAATGACCTCTGGCTGCACGTCAAGGGCAGACCCGGGTCACACACGGTTATTCTACTTCCTCCAGGTAAGACAGCTTCGCTTGAAACACTTCTTGATGCCGCCAATCTCTGTCTTTTACACAGTGGCGGAAAAGAATGGGGCAAAACAGAAATTGATTACACTCAACGAAAATACGTGAAGAAGATCAAAGGCCAAAGTGAAGTTACATATTCCGCAAACAAGACATTGATGATAACTATTGAAGAACAGCGTTTGAAAAGACTCTATGGGGAAAACGAGAAATGAAGAAGAAAAACGAGCTTACGCCCGAACAGATTCATTCCATGACTTTGGAACAAAAAGACCGTTGGTGGCTTGAGAACGTCTATCGTGGTGACATGCCTCAATTGAATTTGCGTTCCGCCATGACCGGAATGATCTTGGGTGGAATTCTCTCCCTCACCAATCTTTATGTCGGCATTCGTACTGGCTGGACTCTCGGCGTGGGTATCACCTCGGTGATTCTTTCATTCACAATGTTCAAATTTCTTTCTAAGATGAAACTTGGCACTGAAATGAGCATTCTTGAAAACAATGCCATGCAATCGATCGCTACCAGTGCCGGTTATGTGATCGCTCCCCTTTGCTCTTCCATTCCCGCTTACATGATGGCCACCGGAACGGTGATCCCACTTTGGCAGACTATCACCTGGCTGATTCTACTTTCCATGCTGGGGGTACTGTATGCGTTTCCACTAAAAAAACGATTCATCAATGATGAACAGATGCCATTCCCTGATGGCTATGCCGCCGGAGTCGTTCTTCAAAACCTTTATGATGAAAAAGACGGCAAAGAAGGAGTCATCAAGGCAAAAATCCTTGGCTTTGGAGCCGCAGCTTCCTCATTGATTGAATTCCTTCGCAGCGAATCAGTTCTTGCCCATTTGAAACTACAATTTCTGGCGATCCCAGCTTATCTTGATGATTTCATCTACAAATTCGCGACTCCAGCCATCATGGGTACGCCATTAAAAGACCTCACCGTACGGTTCGATACTTCACTCGTCATGATCGGAGCCGGTGGTATCATGAGCATGAAAAGCGGAATCTCTCTCTTGATTGGTGCGATCTTGAATTATTGCATCATTGCTCCGTACCTGATCAAAGTAGGAATCATTGAACACGCGAATTTCAAATCCATCACCATGTGGTCACTTTGGTTCGGGGCCGCAATGATGACTTCGTCTTCGCTCTATTCTTTTTTTGCAAAACCAACCATATTGGCTGAAGCATTTCGTAAATTCTTTGGTAAAAAAGCGGAAAAGAAGAAAGACATCCTTGCTCACATTGAACTTCCCATCTGGATTTCCGCAGTCGGCATCCCGATTGTCGGCGCACTCATTGTTTATTTCGGACATGCGTGGTTCAACTTCGGCATTTTCGAGGGTTTGATTGCTATTCCACTCATTTTCATTTTCACCCTGATCGCGGTGACCTCTACTGGTCTGACCTCGATTACTCCGGGTGGTGCTTTGGGAAAACTCACCCAGCTTACCTACTCGGTCATTTCTTCAGGCAGTGTGACTACCAATCTGATGGCAGCTGGAATCAACTCGGAAGTTTCAGGTAACGCTTCAAACCTACTGATGGATATCAAGCCGGGCTACATGCTGGGTGCTAAGCCCCGTCAACAGGCAATTGGTCACGTATTGGGAATTTTTGCAGGCTCCCTCATTGCGATTCCTGTATTTTACGCCATCTTTCACGGCGACATTTCACTCTTCACTTCAGAAACGTTACCGATGCCCAGTGCAACTGTTTACAAAGCAGTCGCTGAAGCGCTGACAAAAGGTCTTGGCGTATTGCACCCAACCGCACGCATTGCCGCACTCGTTGGTTTGGTTTTAGGGATCGTATTTGAATGGCTGAACATTCGCTCAAAGGGCAAGTTTCCACTCTCCGCAATGGGCCTGGGGCTCGCATTCGTTTTGAAATTTCCTGACTCGATTGCGATGGCAACCGGTGCAATTCTAGTCTGGTATTTCAGAAAAGGTGCAAAAGAAGGCTCAAAACAGCACAAGATTTTTGTCGAAAACTCAGAAACCCTTTGTGCAGGAATCATCGCCGGAGGATCGATTATCGGTATCATCCTGATTCTGCTTGAAACGATCGTTTTTGCGAAATAAGATGCCGGCCATGACAAATGGTAAAATCGCGGTAATTACTGGTGGCTCTAGCGGTATCGGTCTTTCTATTCTCAAAAACCTTGAAGCGACTGGCATCAAAGCCATCAGCTGGGACATTCAGGCTCCACAAGACAACTCGATTCCTTATGTGAACTGTGATGTCACCAGTGAAGAGAAAGTCAAAGCAGCGCTGCTTGAAACCGAGAAAAAGTTCGGCGTGGTTGATATTCTGATCAACAACTGCGGTTTGCAATTCATGTCACCTGTTGATGAATTCCCGATTGAAAAATGGAACCAACTCGTCGGCATCATGCTCACAGGAACTTTCCTGTGCACCAAGCATGTGATTCCCGGCATGAAGTCTAAAAAATGGGGCCGTATCGTGAACATTTCCAGCATTCACGGAAAAGTGGCGAGCCCTTTCAAAGCTGCTTATGTTGCCGCTAAACATGGTGTACTTGGCTTTGCAAAAGTTGTTGCACTTGAAACCGCAGAACACGGAATCACTGTGAATTCAATTTGCCCAGGTTTCGTCGACACCCCACTCATGCGTGCTCAAATGAAGAAACAAGCCGAACTCAACAGCATGAGCGAAAAAGATGTAGCGACCGAAATCATGCTGAAACCAGCATGCATTAAAGAATTTACGACCACCGACCAAGTTGCTGGCTTTGTGAAGTTCCTTCTCAGTGATGAGGCTTCAACCGTTACCGGCGAAGCCTTCAATCAGTCGGGTGGCTGGGGAATGGGCGTTTAATCGACTGCCCTAACCAACAAAATGGTGAAGCACATATTCCAGAGCTTCATCTTTGGTTTTGATTTGACCTTCGATAGATAGGTCTTCGATCGTTTCAAGAATTTCGGTAAACTGACGCCCCGGTTGCATGCCCAATCTGACCAGATCATCACCGGTGATCAAGGGCTTCATGTCGAACCGTTTTTTAGACTCAATATAGGCTTTTTTGACAAATTCAAGCCCGGCATGATTCCCATCAAAACTCATTGCATCGAGTGAATGAAACCGCATCAATATAGGAAACGACTCGTGCTTCATCCAACGAAAAAGAGTCGCGTCACGCATTGAAAAGACTTCTCTGAACTTTGCAGTCTCTTGCACCAGATAACAAAACAGATTCTGCTGATGATTGGAAAGCTTTAAGCGTGCGGCAATACCCTGAGCATGCACGCCTCGCTGATCAATCGGGTACTTTCGAAGTGCTGGCAAGTGAATCAAAGCCAAATAAAAAGCCGGGTCTTCAGACTCAGCATCATGGTCGATATGCACAAGTGTTGCCAGGGTGTAATCCCAGATTTTTTTCTTTTCTCGAATCGCGACGGCGATTTCGGGAAAAACCGATTCAAAAAGTTTAAGTTGTTGCAACATCATGATCGCATCTTTTGCCCTTGGCCCGGAAATGATGCTTTCAATCTCGTCACGCACCCGCTCGATACTGACTTTTTGAATCAACTGTGAAAGCTTTTGAATCGCGGCTTCTGTTTCCGGTTCAATCGTATAACCAAATCGCGAAGCAAATCGAACCGCACGCAACAAACGAAGCGCATCTTCGGTAAATCGTTCTTCCGGATTGCCGATAGCGCGGATCACTTTGCTTTTCACATCTGAAAGGCCATCATAAAAATCAAGAACCTGCCCCGTTTTGAGATCGTAATAGAAAGCATTCACAGTGAAATCACGACGTGAGGCATCTTCGATCACACTACTGAATTCTACTTTCGACGGGTGACGGTGGTCTTGATAATCTGATTCTTTACGAAAAGTGGCGACTTCAATCTGCCTGCCATTTTCGGCAATCACTTTCATGACTCCGAATGCACGCCCCACCTCGACCACTTTTGGAAAAATCTTTTCTATATCTTCAGGCTTTGCACTGGTAGCGACATCGTAGTCCTTGATCTGATCGGCGCGAATCCAATCACGCACACAACCGCCCACCAGGTAAGCCTCAAAACCGGCATCATAAAGAGTGGTCAGAACATTTCTGACCTCGGCGGGAACTGCGAACGGCTGGTTAATCCGTATCCACATCGAGGGCTTTTCCATTCTTTTTATAGATGCTTTTGGTTTCTGACTTCATCAGCGGAGCAATCTTCTTCTCCGCCCTTGAACCCTGTGCTGTTGTATCTTTAGAACCCTTTTCGCCCTTCGTTTTGGCTTTTTTAGTGGGCTTTTCTTCCACTACCGGTTCTTCCACCTCTTCAGTACCCGGTTCCTCTTCATAATCCACTTCGTAATCCGAAGACTGAGCTTCGACTTCCGCTGGTGGTGGTGTTGGACTTTGGGCTTGGGCACTGAATGAAAGCATCAACAAAAGCAAAAACTTCACGGAATCAAGATCTCCCTTGGGCGCGCACCATCGGCTGGCCCTACGATGCCTTTCGCCTCCATGTTTTCAATGAGGCGGGCAGCTCGGTTGTACCCGATTTGCAGGCGACGTTGCAAGTAACTTGCAGATGCTGTTTTGCTGGAACGGATGATCAAAAGCGCTTCTTCATAAAGCGGATCCTTATCTTCATCATCACCGTCAGCAGCCATCGCCTCTTCCGGATCAATCAAGATCTCGTTGCGGTAAACCGGCTTGCCTTGCTCACGCAAAAAGTCAGTGATGCTGGTGAGTTCGGCGTCATCCATGAACGCACCTTGCAAACGAATTGGCTCGTTCTGTCCCGGAGGAATGAAGAGCATATCCCCCATCCCGAGCAATCGTTCCGCACCTTGACGGTCAAGAATGGTACGAGAGTCAATTTGAGAAGAGAGTGAGAATGAAACGCGTGTCGGCATGTTTGCCTTGATCAAACCGGTGATGACATCGGTTGATGGACGCTGGGTTGCAATCACGAGGTGAATTCCTGATGCACGCGCTTTTTGAGCAATACGGGCAATCGAACCTTCAACATCTTTTTTCACGGTCATCATGAGGTCAGCCAACTCGTCGATGATGATCACAATGTACGGAAGCTTGCCGATCACCGGTGCTCCGGTCTCATCTTTGTCGAATGCCTCGATCCAGTCTCCACCGGTCATTGAGATGCCTTCTGCTTCCTGACTTTGTGCTTCCGCTTGAAGGTCAGAGGCCATTTTTTCGGCACCGATTGAATCCACTCTTTCGTTATAGCTTTGAAGATTTCTGACTCCGGCAGCTTCGAGAATGCGATAGCGGCGTTCCATTTCACGAACCGCCCATTTGAGCGCGCTGGAAGCATTTTTCGGGTCATCTACCACTGGCAAAAGCAAGTGAGGAATATCGTGATAAAAACTGAACTCGATGAATTTCGGGTCAACAAGAATCAAGCGCATTTCATCAGGGGTGAAACGGTAAAGCAAAGATGAAATGAGACCGTTCATGAACACCGACTTACCTGAACCGGTTGAACCGGAAACAAGCAAGTGTGGCATCTTGGCAAGATCGGCGAAGATCGACTGACCGGAAATGTCCTTACCCATCACCACTGGCAATTGGTATTTCGGATTTTGAAACTCACCGGTCTGAAGGAACTCACGAAGCAATACCTGTTCACGATTTTCAGAAGGAATCTCGATACCGACTACGGCCTTACCTGGAAGTGGCGCAAGAATACGAACCGACTTTGAAGACAGTGCCATTGAAAGATCTTCTACCAGGCCTGAAATTCTCGAAACTTTAATGCCTGGGCCCGGTTTGAATTCATAAAGAGTAATGACCGGCCCTACTCGCATCGCGGTGATATCACCGTGAATGGAAAACTCTTCAAGCTTGTTCTTCACCAGATCAGCGCGTTCATGAAGTCGATCGCGGTCAATCGCCGTTTCAAGCTTCGTTACTTTGCGAAGGAAATCGATCACCGGCAATTTCCACTTTCCGCGTTTTTTATCGAACTTGAATTTTGGTTTCGGGTTCTCGGGTTCAGCAACCGCTTTCACGATGACCGGACCAAGACCGTCGAATTCACGTTGTGAATCTTTCTTGCTGAGTTTCTTCAACTCGCCGATTGAAATCACTGACTTCTCGACTTCACCTGAATTTTCATCAAAAACATCTTCGGCGGTTGCCCCTGCCGCGATGATCACGGCATGATCTGAAACTTCTTCAATTTTTTCTTTTTTCTTTTTCTGCGGAACGTCTTCTACTGTCGCACCAGCCGCAGCTTCATTTGCAGCAAGCATGGAAGCCTCGGTCAAACCTTGAGGCTTGGCTTCGAGGCGAGCCTGACGATACGCTTCGGCACGGGTTCTGATATTGACAAAACTTTTCTTGGCTTGAATGCCGATGAACTGAGCCAGTTTGTTCAACGCGATTGCTGAATAGTACGCAATGTATGTCAGCGCGAGACGACCGAAACGATAAGCGACAATCGCCGCTGCTCGAAGCATTGCTGAAATGATTTGCGAAACACCGATCGGAGTCGAGATCACCAACATCGACAAGAAGATCGCCAAGGTTGCGATCGAAGCGCCGGTTCTGTTCAATGCCTTTTCCAGTGGCACTGATAACCAGGTTCCGAAGAAACCTCCGGTTAGAAACTCGGTTTGTGACCAACTCCAATTTTTCCAGTGAAGCGACAAAAAAACCGTCAATGAGATGACGCTAACACTAAGCCCAGCAAGTGAGGAAAGTGCTCTCGAGAGGCCCTCTTTCGAGTGCAAGTGCGCCGCAACGAATAAAAACCCAACAGGAATCAAGAATGCCCCGAGCCCGAAGAACTGAAGCAAGATCGATGAGAGGTACGACCCCACCATTCCGCATGAATTCAACACAGGCTGTGTAGATTGGGTGAATGGTGAAGAATCCTGCGAATTATAGGTGAATATCGCGATCCATAGAAAAATACCGACCGCGGTCATGATAATGGTGCTGAGCTCGACGCTTAATCCTTTTTTTGCCACGAATACCCTCCTGGTAAAATCGATGTGATGTAACCATTGTATTTGTTTTCATTAAATTTTCACCGTAGAAAAGTCATGGTTAGCCAAAAAAAAACAACCCCTTAGGGACCTTTAAATTCACCTCTCAATTTCGCGTTACTTACAGTGATTCAATTTAAAAACAAAAATACCGAAAATCTTTAAAAATCCTTTAATTACAAAAACTTAATGCAAATACACTAAAACAATTGACCCAAAAACAACTTTGCACTAAAAGTTCCAAAACCAATGAACAACAAAGGAAGTACCAATGAAAAAAATTCTTAGCCTTGTGATGGTAGTAACCATGCTGTCGAATTCAGCATTCGCTACATCAACTTCAAACCAAGCACAAATCAACAACGATAAAATAGCAAAAGCATTTGACGGTTTCCGTTACAAAATGACTGTGGAAGTAAATCCTAAAGACCCGAACTACCAAGCAAAAGCAATTGCATCATTCAAAGAAAGCGTTGCAAACCTTGAAGCCCAAGGCATCTCTGCTCAAGAGATCATGAACTTCACTCGCAACACTATGCTCGACAACGCGACTCGCGCTGATTTCGATCGCTTGATGGCATCAATCGACACTGAAAAAATGTCAAGTGAGGAGGCCGGCAACATTGCGATGAAATTCATGGCTAGCAAGTACCAACAAGGTGCAAACTACAGCGGCGGTGGCAGAGCTTCTCTTAAAGTTGCTGCTATCATCATCGGTGTTGTAATCGTAGGTGTGGTCACTTATCTCGTGATCAAACACATAAAAGACAATAAGGCTAAAACCGTAACTAAAACTGAAACAGTAACTAACAACAACGTAAGCACTGTTACTGAAATTCAAACTAGCGTTGAAACACAAACCGTAACGAACGTTTTGACCAATACTGAAACAGTGACTTCTGTTGAAACCATCAACAATACTGAAACAGTAACAAACTACGATACGATTGTAACTACGAGCACTGTTACCAACTACAACACTGTTACTAACTACAACACCTATACTTACACTTATACAGTGACTGATACTGTAACGAACACTGTAACGAACACTGTAACGAACACAGTAACGAACACCAACACTGGTACCGACACCGGCGGTTACTGCTGTAACGGAGTCACTGGCAAACTGGTGAATGCAAGCTACAATGGCTGCTTGAACGGTGATGCTCTTTACTGGGTTTACAATGAATCTCAGTGCGAGAAAAAAGGCCCATCTAGCGGTTGGGATGACTAATTTTATAAACTAAATTAATTTAAAAGCGCCGATTATCACACTGTTGTAGTCGGCGCTTTATTTTTTTGATAAGGTGCACCAAAATGAAAAAGCTAATTGAAAAAACCATTCGCCCTATACCATTCATCGCAGTATCTTTTATGATCGCGCTTGCAACTCTTTTGGTTGGCTTAAACGACCTCACCTTGGGTAAAACTCTGGTATCTGGGTTTTCATATTACATCATTTTGATCATGACCGGTTTTTGGGTGTTCGCGACCCTTCCATTTTTCAAGCAATCCCTCAAAGGCAAATGGAAAGCACTGACCATTTCCCTTTTGATGACCATCGTAGTTTTTGTTTCTATCCCTCCTAAATACCGTGTTTTGAGCGATGAAACCAACCTGCTTTCTGTTTCTCAATCGATGACTTTCCGACGCGATATTTCAAACGTCACTCAGGCCAAGTTTTACTATGGCAACTTGAATATAATTCAAGGCGACCTCCCCACTCGCCCACTGCTCTTTCCTTTTCTCACCAGTATTGTCCACACCGTTTCTGGTTATCGCTATCAGAACGTGTTTGCCTTGAACTTCATTATTCTTTTTGCACTGCTTTCGATGACGTTCCTTACTGTAGAAGCATCATTAGGAACACTGTCGGCAATTGCGGCCAGCATGCTGTTGCTTTCAATACCGACCTTGACCCTATCAGCTTCATCGGGCGGATTTGACCTTTGCTCACTATTCTTCTTAGGTTTGTCGTTGGTCTGCCTTTACCGGTTCTTAAAAGCTCAAACCAATGAGAATTTCGGCATTCTTCTCATCAACTTGATCATGCTTTCTCAGATCCGTTATGAGTCGATTGCTTACGTTGCAATCATCATGGGTACCCTTTTGGTCATGAAAAAGATCAAATTTGAAATGATCACTAAGAATGCGTTTTTGATCGCAGCTGCGCCTTTCTTCATCATTCCGATGTTGCTTCAACGCAAACTGACTCCGAACACTTTTGAAAACCCTCCAGGCGTTCCTCCGTTTTCTTTTGATCACTTAGTGAAACATGCGGGCGATCTTTTTAATGGCATGGTTCACTTTCAGGCTGATTACCCTTACCCGAGTTACTTGAACTTCCTCGCCATCGCGATGTTGGTGTTTATCTTGGTTGTTGCTACACCTAAACTGAAACAACACCTCGACCAAACTCAAAAAACCTTTGCAGGTCTCATTCTTGCTCTCGTTGCGATCAGCCTTGCAATCGTTCTTTCTCACCATTTTGGTTTGTTTCCGCACCCAACCCAAGCACGCTTGTTCTTGGTGTTCTTGTCATTCCTTGCTTTGATGCCAGTTGCTTTCCGATACTTTTTTCCGACTTTGTTGACAGAACGTAAGCTCTTCACCATTGCGGTGGTAAGCTTTTCACTTTACCACCCCGTGGCCACTCAAGGTCGCTTTACCAATGCGCTGACCATCATTCGTGAAACCGAAGATCTGTACGCGTTCCTTGATCAGGTGAATGACCAGAAGATTCTCATCATTGTTGATCGTCCAGGCCAATACACTGTGGCCAATACGGGAGCCGTGGGCTTTGGCTTTGCTAATGCCAACAAAGACGGAATCATTTCTGATTTGAATCGTGGCTTATATAATAGCATTTACGTATTCCAAAAATTCTCTTACGAGACAGGTAAACCACTTCCAGATCAAGCACTTGACCCTAAATTCGTTCTTGAGCCAGTTAAAGAGCTTCAGATCACCGCATCTGATTTCATCAGAATCTCAAAAGTGGTTAGACCGTTTTATCCAGTTCAACCCGAAAAACCAAAAGCAGCATCAGTAGCATTGCCTGAGCTGAATAAAGAGATGTCAAAGATTATTGAAGGCATTAAGTTCAAGGAATAAATATTAGACACAAATTGTTTACTTTTAATAACGCATAGCGTAAAACATACCCAACTGTTTAAATTAATTGGTTATTACCAGTTGGGTGTAAAATGTTTTTTAAATCGAAATCCAAACGTTCTCTTGCTGTTGTCATCCTGTTACTGACAAGCAACCTTACTGCAGCTCAAGCAGACTATGATGTTTCGTTAATCAAGAACGATAAAGAACTGGTCACCCATGCATACTCCAGACTGAAAAAACGGACTGCTACACGAAGAGTGGGCGAATATTCAACACTAACCTATCGGCTTCTGACTGATGCCATTGTTGACCTTGAAAAAACAGGAAAACATTGCGAACTCAACCTCATTCAATCACTCAAGAAAAATCTCGATAAACTAAACACCAACGTTGAAGTAAACTCCGAAACCGTTTCAGACCTCATTGTAGTTTGGAGATCTGAAAATCAAATCGACGACATCTTGTTTGAAATACTCAATCAGTCTGCAACTCTTTCAGAATCGATGGACGCATTCAAGCCTACCACTCCAAGCAAAAAAGAGTTGAATGCAATGCAAGAACTGCTGACTGAAAAAGGGATCACTGATTTTGATCTCTCGATAGTTTATGGGCCCATGAAAGATTCAACTTTGAATTCACCGAACTGCACCCTGTCTTACTGGCAACAAACAGCCCAACAGCTGGATGCGATTGCAGGTGATAAAGATCAAATCAGACTCTTGAATATTGCAGCTCTCGATAAGAAAATCATCACTCAACAAGAATTCGAACTTCTTGAATTCTATCGCACGGCAGGCGTCCAAAATTTCAAGATCGACTTGAGAACTTACCTTGATTTATTGAGTGACATTAAAAACAAATCCCGAGGCAAAACACCAAGCGAAGATGATCTTCTTCCTAATGAACTTAGCTCCAAGTATAAAGCATCCCCAAAGGGATTGGGAATTCGATTGAAGAAACCGAAAAAAATGACCTATCGCCAGGGCATCTACTTCCGTTTCAACAAGACCCAGGTTTTGATGATTGAAGAGTTGATGAAAAAAACCTTCAACCGAATGGATGCCCAAAAAACTGAAGTTGTTTTTACCACCAAATTTGGACCAGAAGTGGTTCCAGTATCACCCATGGGACAATATTTTCTGGCTAGAAAACTTTTGCGTAAAGACATCGACGATCTTAATCGATCGACGTTCTTTCAAGGTAATCCGATCACCTACGAAGATTTAGTAGCAGTATCGCTCGAAACAGGCCTGATCAACGCTAAGATCATCGATTCGGTACTCAAAATCGACAATCTCTGGAACCCTGAAGTTCCTAAATGGAAAAAAATCGTCAATTACACATCCAGAATTGCGGGAACTGCGACGATCTTCCTTCCCCCTCCTTACAACATCATTTCTTCAATGGGCTTAGTGTTTGTTGAAGGAATCATTTACAGAAAATCACAAAAACCTTCTCAGGCGGATCAAGCATATGATTTCTTCTAAAAGCATATTTACATCGATCGTTCTTTTTCTTGCCGTTAACACTGCAAATGCGCAAATCACTGAAACAGTTCTTGTTCGCAACAAGCACTTTAAACCGGTGTTCAAACAGGAAGTTCTTGAAAACTTACTTTCTAGCTCTTCTTTTGATGGTCTATATTTCAAGATCGTGAATGGCAAAAGCGATGAAGCCATTTCACTCTCTGAAAAAGATGAAGCCCTGAAGCTAAAAGCGGCTACAACCTACTATCACTTGAATTTGGCTAGAAAATTCTGGGCTGAAGAAATGAAGTCTGAATACGTGAAAGCAATGCCAAAAGTCACGGTCAGACTCGAAATCACCAATCGCTTCAGTGAATTGGGGCACTTCCAGCACGAATCAATCGAACCTCAGCACAACAATGCACTTTCGATTCCTGCGGGCGAACCGATGGAAGGCGTTGAGATTCCAGCCTGGGGTAATGAAATCTGGTTCAGGCCGGTAAAGAAAATCCTAAGCAAAGACCTTCCTGCCAGCGGTCTCGATGCGGAAGGAAACCCACTGACCAAATACCTGTCGATGCTTTCCAAGCCGATTCAAAGCACCTATGTAAACCGCTTCATTCAAGTCACCTTTCAGAACTGGTTCTATCCGCAATCCCTACAAACACCTTATCAAGAACTGGTAATGCGTCAGTTTGCGACCATCCTTGGAATACAGTTGCTTCTGGAAGGAAGCAAACACGCGAATCGATTATTCCTTGAAAAGTATTACTATCTTGATACCGCAATGATTCCAGAGATCATCTATCACGAGTTTTCTCATGTGGCGCTCAGCGACCACTTGGCTCTTTCGCTTTCAACTCCCATGCTGGAAGGAATGGCCGATTACTTTGCAACTTCAATCAGTGGCAGTCCGCACATTGCCAGCAAAATCAGAAAATACTCACTATCCCAACCAAAGGACGCGAAAAACAAGTCCCCATACAATCAGATTTTTGAATCCAATCTTTTTGCGAATTCAGACTTCGTACTTTCGGTTCTTTGGCTGATCAAAAAGGAATTCCCTGAGCAAGCCGATGCTCTCATTTACGATGCTCGAACACGTCTAAAGACTGAAACCTCGGACATCCGCCATGACCTTATTGGTTCAATCATGGAGTCTTGCTGGAGGTTCTGCCGAGACCCGCGCCGTGATCGCATGCGGATCAGGGAAATACTTGAAGACAAAGGGTTTTAGTAAGTAAATTAATTGAATTTTTTACTGTTACGTCTCATGGCTTCATTGTATAAAACGCGCTATGAAGATCGCTCTAACGTCTCTTTTCTTATTGTGCCTTCAAGCTTTGGTTTCTTATGCAAACGCTGAAAACCCGATCTTGGACCAGTATTTCGACAAGACACTGCCTTCTTTCACGTTCAAAACACTTCCTACAGATGCTCGCTATTCTGATCCAGCCTATGTGCCTACCAATCTGAAATCACTGGATGATGCGCAAAAGCTTTTGACCCTGCTAAAGTACAATCGAAAAGCGCATGCCGAATGTTATCAACGCGCTCACCTCTGGGCTCTTGAAATGAAGCAGATGGCAAAAATCAATTCACAAAAAATCTTCTTATTTTTTACCGACAAATACCGCCGCGCCACCGGTTTTGATTGGTGGTTTCACGTCGCTCCGTTCGTACTCGTTGAAGGAAAAGAAATGGTTCTCGACCCGTACTTCTTCGATAAACCGGTTGATGTCCAAACCTGGAGTAATTACTTCATGCCTAGCCATCCGAAGTGCATGACCGCGACTTCGTATCAGGACTATGAAAAGAACCAAAGCAACGAAGAATGTGTTTTTCGTAAAATGCCGATGTTTTACTACGAACCCAATCACATAGAAGCCCGCGATAACGAAAACAAACTCATTTCGGATTGGATCGATTACCAGGTCATTGCATCTTATGAAACGCTGCTGCCGTGGTGGAAACGTTAGTTTACCGGTTCATTTCCCGAAATAGCCATCTGACACAAGCGCCTTGGCACCTTCAACAGGTGAGTCGTCGGGAATTGCGTGGGCAGCACCATCAATCTCAGTAAACCCCTCCCCGCCCCTTGAACCTAGAATTTCCCGTACTTTCAATATATCGGCTTTTGCAGGAGCATCTTCGGCACCAGCCAAAATCAGTTTCACCGGCACGTCTTTTACCGCTTTGATTTCCTGTTTCAAATCAAAATCTCTAGCGGCTTTGCCCAGCTCGAAAAGCGCATCTTGATAGCGGCTCACAGAAACGTCTGGGTAACGGGAAACCTGGTAAGCGTTTCGAATAAAGCCTCGATACATGTTTTCATATGCGACTTCATAAGCATGCGAGCCCCAAAACTTATACATTTCAAGTGAACTTCGAGCCATTTGTCCTGATGGTGTGTATTTTTCAATACTCACTACCAGTGGTGACATCAGGGTTAGCGATTTCAGGTCTTTCGGATGCGTTTTTGCAAACTCAGTTGCGATCGAAGCGCCATAAGATAGCCCCACAAGATGAACTTCAGAATCATCTTTGATGTGACGAGAAATGACACCTTTCAAGTCATCACTATGATCAGCGAGCGAGCGGTAAACAACTTTTTCCTGCTTCCCTAGCGTTTTTGCCTGATTGAGGAAATCGTAACGAAGAACACCGTGGCCTTTTTTCGTGAGTTCTTTCACCAAGCCATCCCAACGATCACTCGAATAAACCAAACCGTTGACCATCACATAGACCGATTTCTTGCCCTTCTTCGGGGGAATAAAATGGGTGAACAACTGATGACCATCTTTGGTTTCGTGCCAGGCCTTACCGTCGGCATGAAACAAACTCGACAACACATCTCCACAGTCGTCTTTGTCAGCAAAAGCATTGCCTTGAAGCCCGAGCGGGGCAACCAGAATCAACGCCAAAAGCATACGGGAATAACGGGTAACAAGCCTCACCCTTTTAGAATAACATGGGGGTTTTTGATTAAATAACAATAATTTAAAAAATTGACTATTTTAGTATGTTTTTTTAAATTGTGATTGTATAATTAAAGTGTCCCAAGGGGGGATCTTTTCATGTTCAAATTCATTCATGTATTCATTGTTGTGGCACTGATGGGGGTTAGTGGGAGTAATCAGGCGTTTTCCAGGGAAAGCAATGCGTTTAGAATAAACAGTCAACGGGATTGCAGGCTCCACCCGGAATCCTGCCCTCCGATAAAATCAGCAGGTGCAGCCAAGGTCAGCGGAAAGCCAGTAAAAGACATAAGTAAGGCGCACGAACGTTACCAAAAACCAGTCCACAGAAATGGCCCATGCGACAGCCACATGGCCGGCTGTATTGATAATCAGTAATCAGCGCTGAGTGAACTTGAACTCAAAGCCGCGCGTTTGAATCATGTCAAAAAACGGCATTTTCGGTACTGCCAACTCGGGTGGAAGTACGCCTTTTTCTTGAATAGAACCCGCTACAATCATCTGCCCCACCATCGATGCGGTGAACCCAGTGGTTCGTTGCATCGAGGTCAGACCAGTGACCGGGTCTGAGTAATCACAAATCCAGTGTTCAATCGTCACGGGCTTTCCATCCTTGTGACCTTTGCTGATCGTTTGAATGAACGAAAGATCTTTTTCGCCGCCTTTCGGCATCAGGAAATTTCCCAAAAGTGCTTTTGTCATCGCACGGGGCTGAAATACACCGTTTTCAGTTTTGATTTCTTCGCGCGAGAAAAAGCCCATGTCCCTGAGCGATTTCCAAAGAGTGAGATTGCCTGGGTAGCGTACGAATTTGTTCTCGAGATTCTTCACACGGCCCTGATACGTCCAAGGCAGCGTCGAAAGCATTCCCATTCCGTGCGTTGCTTCAACCTTCCCCACTACCGGCAAATCGCATTGTTCGATTTCATCCATCGGTGCGATGTTGATGAATTTACCATCACGCATCTGGGTCGTCATTCCAGTGTACTCATTCACCAGGGTCTCGATCGAAAACACCAAGTGATAATTCATCGGCGGTTTGCCGTTGGTCGGTATTCCGCCATCACGGGTGATGATTTCATCGGCAGTGTCGAGCAGTTCCATCGCGTGCCCGACGGTGATGTTCGTCATTCCGGGCCCCATTCCACAATCAGGAATGATCGTGATTCCGGCTGCTTTTGCTTCATCAGAAAGTTTGAGTTGAGCCAGTACCATATCAGTATCGCCACCGAGATCGACCATCGGCACTTTCGCCTTGATCGCAGCCTTGGTGATATCAAGTGCGTATTTATATGGAGCCGTATTCAACATCAAAACACAACCCATCGCCGCCTTGGCAGTAGCATCGATGTCGCCCGCATCGAGCGTAAGAGAGGTCAGTTTTTGGGGATTCACATGTTTTTCTAAAAAGGTTTTGAGCTTGGCGATCGATTCGGGAAACGCATCGGCCAGGATCAACTCCTTCGGATTACCGAATTTAATGAGATCATAAGCAGCGCCATAGGCCTGCATTCCGCAACCAATCAGGATCACTTTGTTCATTCATTCATTATGAGGACTCGCGGGTGCGCCGTCAAGGTTATGACAGCAGCCGGAGAGGATTTTTACAGTGAGAAGTAAAAAAACCCGAGAAGTAAATGCGTGAATTTTGTCTTTATTCTCATCATGGCGATGTTGATCTACTCTGAAACTTGGGCTCAAAAACCATTGGGCTCGCAGGGTACGACTTTTGACGAGGACAACTTTACTAAAGAAAAGAAAACTGAAATTGAAAGCACCATCGAGCAACTTAAGAAAATGGGTAAGACGGATCAATGCGATCTCTACCCTTCACCGCTCAAAATCACCGCACCACAAACTGTTGAAGTAATCGTTTCCGATTGCAAGTGCGAACCAGACACTACCGACGGCGGCGGGAATTCCGGAAAAAATCACAACAGAAAAAAACAACAAGAACCAAAAACCATTCCCCTTGCACCCGATCACCCACTTCGAAAAAAATACGGCATTCAACAGGTCAGCTTGAAGATCAAAAAACAGATTGAATCAATCGAAGTCAGTGCTGGCACCACCAACGACAACCATCAAGGGTTCTTGATTTCACCGCGGTTTTATCTTGAAACTTACCGAACAATCACCAATTCAGATCAATCTTACGATGGCACCCCCGTCATGGGGCTTGGCGATGACAGTGGCAACACCTACTCGATCGACGGGAGCTCGAAAATTGTTTTCGTAAACGGAATCAAACTCAACAGCAGCGTTGGTACCAGACTCTACTCGCGTTCGGCAGACGGCTTCACTACGCCAGCTGGAAAGTTGAAACTGATCGACGATCAAACCGGCGAGCCGATCGATTTCAACGGAAAATTATCGGATCTAAAAGTAGAAACAGCACAACGATCACTATCAGTTACCGAACTGAAAATGGAAATAGTGATTCCATCAAACAAACTTGATTACGGCTTGATGATCGGAACCAAAACACTGAACGACACTCAAAACGGGACCGCAACAAAGATTCAAAACAATTGGCACAATACGATCGGCATCTATACGTTTGATAACGATGCCTTTGAAAATCTAATCGTTGATGGAATGCATCGCTATCTCACTCTTGGTGCAAAAGTCAGCAGTCCTGAACTGAATCGTCATTTTAAAAAGTGCGAAGTCACCTTAAGGGCTAATGCGGGTTTTGTTGCAAATGTGCCGATTTCAAAAAATGCATTCAAGCTCAACCCGCTTCAACCATACGTTCAAGGTGAAGTGATGGTTAGCATGGGCAAAGCAAAATATAACCCTCTTTTAAAACGATATGAATTACTGGGTGGTATCACCATTGACCCGTGGAACCAGACGCCCGAAAAACGCGATATGGGCACCTTCGGAATGGCTGATGCAGGTCTTCGTTGGAACATTGCCCGCGATAAAAACACTACGGTCAGTATCGTACCGATTCGGTTGTATTATCCGCTTTCCAACAATAAAAGCAGAAAAACCGATCTGATGGATCAAAAGCCTTTGGAACTCGATGGTCGAACCATTCGGCAAGAAGACATCACTCGCGAAATCATGGCCGATTGGTTTGTAGTGACTTACAAGCGGTCGTTTAATCATCCAAAGAAGAAGTAGCTCAAAAGACCCCTGGGGCTTTTTTGATGCTTGGTGCGTCGAAAGACCAATCTTTCGGTTTTAAAATGGCATTTTTCAAACACTCTCAAAAAGCAAAAAATCACGAAATTACAGTATTTTATCGACTTTTTTCACTTTTTTCGCTACAAAAACCACATGCAGTTTCCCTCTCCAAAACATCCAAAACCCATCCGACTTTCCCTTTTGGACAATCAGAAACTTCACGAGCAAACCATCACTGCAACCACTCAGGAAAAAAACGCAACTCTAGCCTTGCTTGAACATCTCGCCGAAATCGATCGACGCAGACTGTACGCCATCATGGGCTACTCCTCTTTGTGGAAATATGTGCATCACGAGTTGAGTTATTCCGAATCCCAAACATCCGAACGAGTGAGCGCCATGCGACTCATGGTTCAATTACCCGAAGTGCGTGATGAGTTTGAAAACAACACAGTCACCTTGACCACGGCAGCGAAACTTGCAACACACGTCCGCAGAGAACGCATCAGTGTCGGACAAGCGCTAAATTTACTCTCCTCCATCAAGGCGAAACCCTCTCGCGAGGTGGACCGAATTTTGGCAACTGAATCGAGTGAACCCATCCGCAAGGAAATGATCAAACCACTCAGCGCCGAAACAACGCGCATCCTGATCGACGTCGATCAAGAATTCCTGGAACTTCTTCAACGCATGCGCGAACTGAAGGGGCACCCTGGGTCCAGTACCCGAGAGCTCATTCAAGCGGCAATGAAGGAAACAGTCAATCGCTCAGAAGTGAAAAAAGTTGGAGTCAAACCCACTAACGTGAAGAATGCCCCTGCGCCACTTCGCGCGCGCGAAGTAACAACCGGATCTACAAAAGAATCGCAAAGCACTTTAGCGAAAACCCGCCACATCCCTGCTGGCATTCGCTATGCAATTCGCATTCGATCAGGCGATCAGTGCGAATACATCGACCCAGCTACCGCTCGACGTTGCGATTGCCGTACCCAACTTGAATTCGATCACATCATTCCCTTCGCTCTGGGCGGTGACCACAGCCTCGAAAACTTGCGCCACTTTTGCCGAACACATAACCAATTGGCGGCAATTCAATTTTTTGGAATGGACCACATGCGGGCGTTTTTGAAAAACTGACCGGTCAATTTAGCTTCATTATTTAAATCAATTAAAACCAAAACTCGACACCCATCACTCACCGGCAAAACCTGTTGCAAGCACTTGCTACAGTTTGAACACTGCTTTACACAAAATTGATTTACATTATAACGCGATCAGTTAAGTTGCTCTCAGAAATTTAAAAAGTCACACAAGGAGTATGAAAATGAAAAAAAGCCTGATGATCGCCTCAATTTTAACTATCGGTACAGTACAAGCCAATACCCTTGATCTGAGATGCTCAAAACAGATCATGGTCATCAATGGCGTTCAAAAAGACGTGACGTTATTCATGCACAACGATTACCCGAATCATCCTTCACGATACAAGCTGAGCATTACCACCAAACCAGCAAACTCACCTTCTTATCGAACCCACCCTATTCCCAACGATCCGATCAAATTCCAAGATCTGGTTACAGTTACCTCAAAAAATGGCGACGTTACCGAGTTCATTACCGATAATAAAGTCGATGGTTATCGAATTTCTACTAACGGTAATTTGTTTCCAAGCAGCAGTAATGATCCTTGCTCATCACCGGTAACAGTAAGAATTCAATCATTCGGCAATCCAAGCCTGATCGCCAATGGATCCTACAATTGCCATGCAGTTTGTGACTGGTGATCAGTAAGCTAATCATACAAGTACCAAGTGGATCTTAGAAAAGTTCAATCGACTCAGAAATTCGTAGCACCAGTCATCAGTGAAGCATTTGGCAATAGTGCAAAAGCAACTTTTGTACGCTCACTTTACACAGATGGTGAGTAAACCATTCACAACATGAGCAAATCCGCCGAAATCCGGGCTTGCTCATTAAAGCAAATGCTTTCCGATTTAAACCGCCTGAGAACGCAGCTTCTCGGGCGGTTTTGTTTTAGACGGTGGCACTACCCCAGAACATCAGTTTGAAACTCAAAAAAACAAAAGTTTAAAATTCAATTTCTTCCTGTAAAATGCTAAAATTCCATCAGGGATATCGATGCCATGGCTGATAAAAAACTCAAAAAAACAACCACGGTGCATGAACACCCGATGCACGTGCCTATCAGCAGAAATAACTCAACGGGCATCACCACTTCAACTCTGAAAATCTTGCAAGATCCGGATGGTGAGGCCAAAGATTTTCTATTCAAGGATATTCGTCAAAAAGATTTGTATGATCCTGAAATTGCGATTCCACTCGCCACCCGATGGTTATTCAGAAAAAAAACAACCGCTACCAATCGACTGGGTCACGCGCCCGGCACTGAAGAATTGATTTTAGAATATAAGGGGCTTACGAAAAGTAGCACAAGCTATAAAAAATCAGCCCTCATCAACTTCAAGGATGCATATGAAAAACTTTTGTCTAAAAAATAAATTGATGATTACCTGCTTACTGCTTGTTCAAAGCTGTGCTTCATCCAAAATCAAAATACATCAAATTGAAAATGGAAAAATAGGATACTTAGTGAGCTCGGATCGAGTCTTAGTGGAATGCGAAGACCTTTTTGCTAGTGGAGGTGACCGGCCAGGCAGTTTTGGATTTTACATTCACATTCTCGATGAAGCAAACACAGTCCTAAACGGCATTCAATCGATCCAAACCACTAAAAAAGAATGTTTTTCAAAAGTAGGAATCATTCAAAAGATCCTGAAGGAATCAAAAACGGTCTACATTGCAGGTGTTACGAACCTGAACAAACCCAGATCAATCGAACAAGACCGAAAATATGTATTTCCCAATCTAGGCACCTATTTTGGAAACGGAAGACCAATGCAATGGTATGTTCTGAAAGGCGAAGACGGCACTTGCGTCACTGCATACGACGGTGATGGCAAACCCTGCCCTTGGGATCCGATTTTTCCGGCAGAAACGGTTCCGTTCAGTAAATAACTTGAACACGATCGCTAGCACTTAAAATGAGCCACTTCAGGCGCGCGAAGTGCGGTGAGTCATCGCTTCACCAGTCAACCAACTTCATTTCACCATCTACTTCGAGCGCTCAAAATCCACCCACCTTTCCCCTACAAATTCCCCAACATTTCCGATACACTTTCGAAATCATGGCAACTCAAGAAACCGGCACTTTCCAACCTGTAAAATCAGACGTGAACTTCCCTCAGATTGAAGAAAAACAACTTCGCTTTTGGGACGAAAACAAAATTTTTGAAAAATCGATGAGCGACGCCGAACACGCCAAGCCTTACAGCTTCTACGACGGCCCTCCGTTTGCGACCGGGCTTCCGCACTACGGTCACTTGCTCGCCGGCACGCTAAAAGACATCGTGCCTCGCTACTGGACCATGAAAGGCTACCGCGTACAGCGCCGCTTCGGTTGGGACTGTCACGGCGTACCCGTTGAATTTGAAATCAACAAAACCCTGAACCTGCACTCACGCAAAGAAATTCTTGAATTCGGCGTCGACAAATACAATGCCGCTTGCCGCAGCATCGTCGATCGCTATTCGAATGAATGGAAAAAAACCGTGAAACGCATCGGCCGCTGGGTCGACATGGACAACGCTTACTTCACCATGCAGGTGGAATTCATGCAAAGCGTGTGGTGGGTATTTCAACAACTTTACAACAAGGGCCTCATCTACGAAGGCTTGAAAGTCGTGCCGTATTCCGTAGGTGTATCGACACCACTTTCAAACTTCGAAGCGAATCTCGATTACCGTGAAGTGCAAGACCCGGCGATCACGGTGACGTTCCCGCTCGTGAAAGAACCTGAAACTGCAGTACTCGCGTGGACGACCACTCCGTGGACGCTTCCGAGCAACTTGGCTCTCGCCGTGGGTAACGAAATCGAATACGTGAAAGTGAAAGAGATCGCGACCGGCAAACAATTCATTCTCGCTGAAGCGTTGCTAAAGAGTTACGAGAAAAAACCAGGCGAAGTGTTCGAAGTCATCGGTAAGATGACGGGCGCGGAACTCGTGGGCCTTGAGTACACTCCACTCTTCAATTACTTTGAAAACAAGCGCGCAGAAGGCGCATTCAAAATCATTCATTCTGATCACGTCACTACCGAAAGCGGAACCGGTGTGGTTCACATGGCTCCGGCATTCGGGGAAGAAGACTTTAACGGCTGTAAAAAAGCCGGTATTCCGGTCGTGAACCCCGTCGATGACGACGGAATGTTCACTGCTCAAGTGCCAGACTACCAAGGCAAGCGAGTGAAAGATGCCGACAAAGACATCATTGCTCGTTTGAAAGCGGAAGGTCGCACTTACAAAATCGATTCACTTCTCCACTCCTACCCGTTCTGTTACCGTTCGGGCACTCCACTCATTTACCGTGCGGTTTCATCGTGGTTTGTTGCAGTTGAAAAAATCAAAGAAGAGATTGTTGCCGCAAACAAAACGACGAACTGGGTTCCTGAAACCCTTCGTGATGGCCGTTTCGGAAACTGGCTCGAAGGCGCACGTGACTGGGCGATTTCGCGTAACCGTTTCTGGGGAACTCCTCTTCCAATCTGGCGAAACAAAGAAGGCGAGATGATGTGTATCGGTTCTCGCGAAGAACTCGAAAAACTCTCTGGTCAGAAAGTGGCTGACCTTCACAAAGAATTCGTCGATCAAATTGAAATTCCTTCTCCAACCGGAAAATCTCCGTTGAAACGCATTGATGAAGTTTTGGACTGTTGGTTTGAATCGGGCTCGATGCCTTATGCACAATGGGGTTACCCATTCACTCATCAGGCTGATTTCGAAAAGAACTTCCCGGCTGATTTCATCGCAGAAGGTTTGGACCAAACTCGCGGATGGTTCTACACACTCATGGTGATCGGAACCGGACTCTTCGGTAAAGCACCATTCAAAAACGTGATCGTGAACGGACTCATCTTGGCTGAAGACGGCAAGAAGATGTCGAAAAGCTTGAAGAACTATCCGGACCCAATGAAAGTTCTCGACGAGCATGGTGCCGATGCACTTCGCTTGTACATGATCGATTCACAAGCCGTAAGAGCCGAAGAACTTCGCTTCTCTGAAAAAGGTGTGCGTGAAATCGTTCGCCGCATTTCTCTCAGATGGTGGAACTCGTACTCGTTCTTCACGAACTACGCGAGCATTGATGGTTTCAAACCCAAAGGCGATTACGCGAAGACTCCGAACCTGCTCGATCAGTGGATCCTTTCGCGCTTGAATTCCCTCATTCAACACACGAATCAGGAAATGGCGGCTTACCGCCTTTACACTGTCGTGCCAGAGCTTTTGAACTTCATTGAAGCGTTGACGAACACTTACATTCGCTTCAACCGTCCCCACTTCTGGAAAGACGGCATGCCTGAAGACAAGCGCTACGCGTACGAAACACTTTATCACGTGCTGATGACGCTTTCTAAGATCATGGCTCCATTCGCGCCGTTCCTGGCTGAAGAAACCTATCAGAATCTTTCGAAAGCAAGTGCAAGCGCAAAAGAAAGCGTGCACCTCGAACTTTTCCCGGAAGCAGAAACGAATTTCATCAATGCTGATCTCGAGCAAGCGGTTGCTCGCATGGATGCCCTAGTGATGCTAGGTCGTAATCTTCGCGAGAAGATCAAGATCAAGGCGAAGATTCCGCTTCTCAGCATGAAGATCATTCATCGAGATCAGCAGGCGCTCGATAGCCTGAAGAAGCTCGAATACTACTTCCAAGACGAGCTCAACATTCGCGCATTTGAATACCACACGAAAGAAGAAGACTTCGTACAGGTAAAAGCGAAAGCGAACTTCCCGGTACTCGGTAAGCGCGTAGGCCCGAAAATGAAGGCGATTGCCGCACAAATCGACAAGCTTTCAATTGCTGATCTTGAAAAACTCGAAACGGGTGCATCGATTTTGATCGATGGTGAAGCGATCACGATTGCTGACATTGAAATCAAACGTTCTTCAAAAGGCGACAAGCCGACAATTTCAGCTCACCAGCTGGTGTCGATCGAAGTCGATGCAACCTTGAATGAAGATCAGATTTTGGAAGGACTTTCACGCGAAGTGATGCGTAAGATTCAGCAAGCACGTAAAAACGCAGACCTGAAACTCGATGCACGCATTGAACTTTCGCTCTTCGTTGATGGGAAGCTTCTTGAAGCGGTGAAAGCCCATGAATCAACCCTCACTAGCGAAACGCTGACCACAAAGCTGACCTATGCAGCCAGCCCTGAATCAGTCACTGGTACCCACACTGAAGTGGCAACCGATATTGAAGAAGGCAAGGTAGGCATCGGCCTCAAAGTGGTTTAACACCGAAGGAATGCATGTCTAAGAAAGTTTGGTTCATCACAGGTTGTACCAGTGGTTTTGGAAGCATTCTCTGCAAGCAATTGTTAGAGCGTGGCGAAAGCGTAGTTGCAACTGCGAGAAAACCGGAACTCTTGGATGAACTTAAAAAGTTATCCCAAAAACCGGATCAACTCCTCACCTTAAAACTTGATGTTACGAACAATGAAGACATCAAACTGGCAGTGAACCATGCCATTGAAAAATTTGGACGCATTGATGTGCTTATCAACAATGCGGGCTTTGGACATGTCGGCGCACTGGAAGAAATAACTGAAAATGACATCAGAAGAAGCTTCGACACCAACGTATTCGGATTAATTGAAGTGACTCGTGCAGTTTTACCAACCATGCGCAATCAGCAATCGGGTTACATCTTGAATCTTTCTTCCGTGGCTGGGATTGCAGCCATACCTGGAGCAGGAATCTATGCTGCAACCAAATTTGCTGTTGAGGGGCTATCTGAAGCGCTCGCAGCTGAAATCGCACCCTTCAACATCAAACTCACCCTTATTGAACCAGGGGCATTCAGAACGCAATTTGCAAATGGGTCATTAAAAACAGCCGTTCCCATGAAAGAGTATGATGGGATTTTAGACAACACTCGAAAGCTTTATCAGACCATTGGCGGTAATCAACCCGGTGACCCGGATAAAGCAGCAAAAATCATGATTGAACTGGTCGATCATCCAACCCCGCCCCTTCGACTCGTATTGGGTGGAATTGCACTAAAAAGAGCACGCGATAAAATGGAACGCTTCTCAAAAGAAATGATGGATTGGGAAAACACCTCCACTAACGTTGATTTTTAATTGATTACCTAAATGTGTCTTCATTGACCCACTCTGATCAGCCGTAAAGTTTTTGACGGTTTCTTCCGACAAGAATAACGTGAAGCACAGATTGGTTTATTTACTGATTTTATTGAATTCCGCATCTTTTGCCCAAGTAACCACTGGGGGCGGAATTGTCATTCCACCCTACGTCATCACTAGACCGATATTTGAAAAATTATATGCAAAAAAAGTTGAAGCCTATTTGAATCACCTTAAATCTAGGGAAAAAATTTGTAATTCAAGGAAAAAAATCATCAATAGCAATGACCTGATGCAAGTTTATCTCAGCCTCTCATTGTTTGAATTATCGAACTCAGAGAACGACAAGTGTGTTGTCAAAGACAAAATATTCGCCTGCATCAATGATGTAAAAACACAGGCAATGTTCAAAGAGATCAGCAACAAAAAATCATTTAAAAACTATCTGAAGTCGAAATACAAAATCAACGATGCGCTTGCCGAAGAAATCATCGAGTTCTTTTCTGAAATGGGCTTGCCAGAAGAGAAATAAAAATGAACCAAAAAGCATTTTATAGAATTCTTTTTGAGCTAGGGCATTCACCGCATAAGGCAAAAAAGCTACTTGCAGATAAGAGGCTTTCTCATGCCGAAAAAAAAATCATCGATGGACATTTACTGGTCAGAAACAATAAAAACCAGGAAACAGTAGAGTTACTAGGTAAAATCTCACCCTCAACAATGCCATTCGTAGAAAGTCAAAGGCTTTTATTGCTTGGTGTGGCTCTCAACAATCTGTCTCGATTCAAAGAAGCTGAAATCAATTTAAGTGCGGCTGGGAACATTTTAAAAACACTGAACGCGCAAAGCTATTTGTTCACCGCTTATTTCAATCTATTCCTGACCCATTATAACTTAGGAAATACAGATTCGATGTTTGAATACATCAAATTATTGGAGCACACAAAAGCGCGGAACAAGATTCAAGGAGTAAGACTCTACCGTTGTCAGTTTCTTTACTATTCAGACATAAATGATTTCAAAAAGGCGGAAGAGTACCTTCACCTTGTTAAATTGAATAAGAATGAAATGCTTGAAAGTGATCAGATTTCGCAATTGATCGGTGAGTTCAATTTTCACGTGAAAAGAAATAACTACGAACATTGTTACGCAACTCTTGCTGAAATGAAAAAACACCGAAAATTTCACCTGAGTGAAAACTTCAATTTCATCAAATTGCTGCTCGACCATTTATGCAAGAATAAAGCAATCTATGCTTATGACAGGGAATTCAAGAAAATTCCCCTGCTTTACCATCAGCTGAAAGTAATTCATTATTTGGAATCAGGGGAAAAAGAATCAGCAAAACTTCACTGGCTGGAATTAAACCGAATGCAGCCCGAGGCCTATCAAACTGATTTTTCCTATCAATCGAGAACAAATCTTTTTTCTCTCTGTCTGAATAAGCACATCAAAGCATTGCCCCCCTCAACCATTCAGCTTGAGAAAAAAGAGACCAAAACCGCTACGCTGATTGAACTGCTGACCAATAGTGAAACAGCACTGTCAAAACAACAAATTTACGCATACCTTTGGGGATCAGAAGCTAAAACAAAAGATGATTTAAACAAGCTTACCCGCATGATTTCTAAAATCCGCGAAACTCATGATTTAAACATTAAAAGCCGTAAAGGCGCCTATTTCATAGAACGAAAAATCACAAAACTGAAGGCCGGATAACCAGGGGATATTTTTCTCCCCCACTTTTTAGAAGAATTCATTACATTGCACAAAGTCAGTAACTGACAGGAGCACTCAAATGAATTTTAAAAAAGCACTTACTATCACCGCCTTATCCCTAGCAACTATCGGAAGTCCCGCGAATAAAGCAGAAGCAGGCCTTCTGCTATGGAATCCCGCAATGATTATCCTTGGGACCACAGGAGTTCTAGCATCAATGGTGCCTTATATCACAGACTACAGAGGTGCTACTCACAGTCGTTACCATCGTTTTTTTCCAGAAGTTTTCATGCTTTTTGGTGCAGTTGCATTTCTGGACCAGGATCTTGATACGATGACTACCGAACTTGGAACCGAGTATCCATCTATTCCTTCTTACATCATTAAAGAGGCAACCATGCTGCTAAAGCAGAAAGCGGAACAAGTAGAATTCAACTCAAAAGGATTCAAATCAGTTGCCATGAGCGAAGCTGAGTTTAAGGAATTCGAAAAAGCAATGGGGCCAGACGTTAGCCCTGAAGAGTTGCTGTCTTTTAAAAAGGTAATGACAACAGCAATTGAATTGGATCAATAAAAATGAAAACAAGAATTTTCATTCTGTTTTTATTCTCTTCAAATCTCTGTTTTGCAGGCGTCGGTGAGAATATTTGCAGCCAACTTTATCCGGAAGATGGCATTGATTCGCTTCACAACAAAGACGACTCTCGTCCAGGGACACTCGACTTGATGTTGTTTGCAGGGAAACTTTTGTTTAAACCATCATCATTGGTTGATATTCATAAAATTGAAAACAACCTTCAAACAAGAATCAAAGCTGATGGTGTAAAAATTGCAATTATCACTACAGAAACAACCCATCTTAGTAAAGATGAGAATGAAAAACTCGATCAATACAGAGAAAAGCTTTCAGAAATCCGGCGCGACCTGAAAAGGCATGGCTTTCAAAAGAAAATCAGATCAATAAACTCTAAAGAATCATGCATCACATATATATCAAGTGACCTTCAACTTGAAAATAAACTGCAGGAATTACAAGACTTGGTTGAATCAAATTTTTCATTGATTACAAAATTTGAAGAAGAAAAAACCACAATTGAAATCGAGGCAAAAGAAAAATTCCTCAGCCGAAAAAACTGGGTCATCATTAAAGAAAAGAATGTGAATGAAATTCATCATTTGATCAAAAAAACAAATCCTTCCGCCGTGCTGTTGCTTAGCCATTCTTCAGCCGATGGGAAATTATTTGACCACAAACTCAATCCTTTTCCATCCGGTTACTTTCAATCACTAAAGGGAAACATCGATAACCTAATCATTTATAGCTGTTATACGGATGAAGTCATAAAGAAATACAAGTTAGATGAAATCGCCAGGAATATGAATATTTTTTATCCGAAAGCCAAGAAAAAAATGAGTCAATTCATTGGTAAAAAAACACCCGTTATCGCTCTTAAAAGCATTAAAAACCTCAAGTTTTACTCAACAAAGGAAAACAAAACCAAGGAAGAATGCATGATTAACTTCAAAAGAAAACTTCCGGTTGAGTTTGGTGTTTTCCTGAATGGAGTATACCTCTCATCTGGTTCTGATGAGGTATCATTTGATTGCTCACTTTTGAAAGATTCAAATCAGATTGAAATTTACTCGACAATCGAAACTGAATTCGAAGGAAAATTGGAAATCAAAGAAGCACTATTAAACTCCTATCAGGAAATCCCGCTTGAAGAATTCAACACTTCAAGCACCAACAGACATATCGTAACAAAAGGTTC
>CALPVV020000002.1 GCA_943327105.2 Nitrosovibrio sp. Nv4 | reverse complement strand
TGAAAACGCAGATAAAAAGATTTGAATCGGCCAGTCCAAAATTTATCAGCAATTTCAGGACGCAAGTGCTCTACTTTGTGAGTGACTAAAATCGCTCCCAAAAATCCGGCCCAGATCATCATATAGACGGCTCCCTTTTGGGCCCAAGGAATGCCTGTCTGATAGAGTTCGCGTGCACCCACATCCATCACTACAAAAACGGTCAGTACGAAAATCAGGATTGATGCGATGAACTTTTCAATGCGTGTAAGAACATTCAAAAAGTGATTCATTTTTTCTTCGCCTTGAACGCTTTTTTACCCTCTTGAATGAGCGCATAGATTTTAGACGCTTCCCCACCAATTTCCTTAACCGATTGCTCTGCAAGCCCCGTTGAAGCCTTGATGAAGTTGTCTTTTTCAGATTTGCTTAACTGATAAACATTCACACCGGTTTCTTTCAGAGTATCAATCAGACTATCACCGAGTTTACGCACATTCGCACGTGCACCAAGAGCTTGGGAATTCCCCGGCCCCATGAGTGCTTTTCTTTCGTTATCGGTCAATTTATCCCAGAATTTTTTTGAATAGAGAATGACTCCGGGTTGATAAATATGGTTGGTAACCGAGTAGTATTTGATGGCTGTTTGCCATTCAGCCGCCAAGGTAAACAAAGGAGTATTGTCAAAAGCCTCAACAACACCGGTTTGAAGTGCCGGTAGAACTTCAGGAATTGCAATTGCAACCGATGCCGCCTGCATCTTCTTCCAGAAAGCCAAATGAACTTTTGATTCCTGTGAACGTATCTTCACAGCCTTGAGATCAGAAGGCGATTTGATGAATTTGGACTTATGCCCTATGCTTCTCCAGCCGTTTTCAGCCCAAGTAACAAATACAAAACCCTTTTCAGCAAATAACTTGGTAAATGGCGCAAGTAAATAATTGTCCAATACAAAGTCAGCTTCTTCGGAACTCTCAAACAGATAAGGAACTTCGAGCAAATCAAGTTCTGGAACGACACTTGCCATAGCAGCACAAGTCAAGCCCCCACCCTCGATATTTCCACGACGTATTTTCTGTAGAATTTCAAGTTCACCACCCAATTGACCACCAAGAAACACCTTGATCTTGATCTGGTTGCTGCTTTCTTTTGCAACCCTCTCTTTGATCTCTTCCAGTGATTTCGACCACGGGGTATCGGCAGGAGCAATGGTACCGAACTTGATGATCAGATCTTTTGCTGTGGCGTTAACCGAAACGAGTATCGACAGAATTGTCAGTAGCTTCATAAGAATTCCTTTATTCGATAAGAGGGATTAAAAAAGATCATCTTTCTTTTCAAGTAATCGCTTTGCTTTTTTCTTTTCAATCGTATTCTCTGGACCAAGCTCTGGGTGCATGTCCTGCTTTGAAGAAATCACCGCATTCAACGTTTCTTCAAATTCCTTTTTCATTCCTTTTTTTGTTAAATACAATTCAGCAAAAAGAACTTGAGTGCCCAAATATTCAGGCGCCAATTTGATTGATTTATCGAAATTAATCTTACTTTTTCCAAGATCACCGCCTGCAAACGATGGAGCAACTGCATAAAACGCTCCCCAATAGCGGCTAGGAGCTGCAAAAAAATAATCTGGTTGCAGCGATTCGACTTTTTCAATCATGGCTTTGATTCTAGTCTTATACTTCAAAGCAGCTGCAATTCCTGATGCTTTGGCCCATTTGCCGAGACTTGCGGCAGTCCAATAAATTGCCGGAACTTCGGTTTTTGTCAGTGTTGGCAAAGACTCTTCAACGTTCTTACCTGAGTCAATCGAAGCCTTGAATGCAGCGTTTGTAGCCATCGCTTTTTCACCAAAACTTGCCGCAATTTCATAAGTTTTTTTCTTTTGATCGATATCTTGTTGATGGCCATCAGCAAGAAAATAATATCCGCGTGTCAAATATATCAAAGCATCAAGGTCGGCAGGATTGGTAGCGTGAAGCTTTTCAAATCTTGAAAGAGCCCCCTCAAGATTTTTTTGCTCGACTCTTCCTTGCCATAGCTTAATTGCTTCGGCTCTGACCACTTTAACTTCACCTGCAGATAAAGACACCACATTGGTTTTGGTATCCCAACCAGCAATGCGTGTTGCACATCCGGTTGCAATCAATGACAGACTCATAACAGAAAACAGTAAATTTATTTTTTTCATTCTGGCAGCTCCTTACAATTTGATTCTTCAAGTTTGCCAAGTTTGTTCATTAAAGAAAATCACAATGAAATGACGGTAATCCAGGAAAGTCACGACTCTCTTTTGACGCTTTTTATGGTTTTATTCATTCCTCAGCTTCCGGTATCATTTTGATCATGAGCGCAACCTGGATCGTAAAGCCCATTCGTGATTTAAGCGTTGATGAAATCAGACAGTGGAATGAACTACGCTTCGCACAAGCGCCTCTTAGCCAAACCCTAGCCTGGGGAAACGCAATCGAGTCACTCAATGGCAACAGTGTTGTTGTCTTTTCTCCCGAGAGAAAAGTCAGCGCGGTTTATATCATTTTTGAAGACGAGGCCGAATGCATCAATGGCCCGATCTTGAATTGGCAATCCATCAATAATGCTGAAGACCTGAACGAGCAGATCAGCATGGCTGTTTATGCACTTCACCAGGGACACCCCTACCTCAAAACCATCAAAATCAGACCCAGGCTCGATCAAAAAAACTTTTTGTTTTTAGCAAAAAACCTCGCGTTTCCGATTGATCAAACCGACCTTGCCCAGACCATGCTGATTCCGATAACTGACAGCGAACAAAAGCAATGGTTGCAACTTCCACCAAGAGTCCGCCACGAAATCAATCGTGCTACCCATGCTGGCGTTAAAACAGAATCGATTCGTTTTGAAGATGGGATTTCTGATTTTTGGAGAAAGACACGTTCATTCTACGAATCAAGATCGTTATTTGTGCCTGAAGAACCTTGGATTCACGCACTCCTGAATCATCAAAACGAAAGTATTCTAGAAGGAGAGATCATCAGGGCAAGCCATACTGACAGTGATAGTGTTTCTGAAATACTGGTTCTTCACACCTTCGATGTGAGTTACTACTTCTATGCCCACGAACAGAGGGGTGAAAATTGCCCGAATATCAGCCTGAATGCCTGTGCTCAATGGGCAGCGATTCGATCTTCATTGCATAAAGGTTCGCTCTATTATGATTTGAACGGGACGCTTCATCCCGAACACGTATCACCTGATAACAACTCCTATATCGGTGTTGATCAATATAAGCGGAAATTCAAAGGCAAGGAACTTGATTACTTTTCGCCTGTGATTTGCTTTGGAATCCGAAAATAAAAAAAGCCGAAATCTCCACATGGAAAATTTCGGCTTTTACCATAACAACTTTCATTAATGTTATGAAAGGAGCTTATCAATAACTGTTTATTTTTTTTCAATCAGAATGATCGGCTTCACATTACAGCGAATCAGGTTGTTGTTCACTTCGCTGTAAATTACACCTGGGTTTTTGTCGATTTCTGATTTCAACTCCTTGCAAGGCAGGTATTTTCCACGGCCAGTGTAGTAAACATCAGACTTTGCAATGCTCAGTTTTCTCGTGTCGTCATTCAAACGTACACGTAAAGCGCATGAGTAAATTCGCTGAGGGTAATCCAAACCACCACCCATCACCCCACCACGATAATTGAAGTCATAACTGAATGTGGTCATGACATTCACCTGGGAGGGATTGATGTCCGGATTAACCGAGAGAAAAGCATTCATGCGTTCTTGTGCATCTTTTTCGATTTGCTTGCACTCTGCTTTGTAACTATTTGTACGAGAGTTATTGATACTTTGAAATGCTTCAATCTCAACCGATTGATCGCTGGCTGCCTGAGCACTCGCTGATAAAAGGAAAATACCCATTACTGACATTAAATTGATCTTTTTCATGAAAGCCTTTTATAAGACTTCTTTAAATAAATCAACTAAATTAATTTACTGCGTCATTTTTTAATAACTTAAAAAATTCATTAATTACAGTAATTTAACCGTGGCATTTTTTGAATTTCTTACCACTTCCACATGGACATGGATCGTTTCGACCGACTCTATTTTCGGCACGAAGTGGCTCAAGCACCTCTTTACCATCGGTGTAAAACCAGCGTTTTTCTTTGGTCGAAAAGGTAAAAAGACTCACCTCATGATGAACCGTTTCTTTACCCTCACGCTGATAGCGGGCTTTAAACTCGACCTCACCCTGCTGATCACCCGGTTGTCCATCACGTGTAGCAACGATTTCAAGTCCCAACCATTCTGAAGTCTTTGACCACTCCATTGCAGCCTCTTTGTCGAATGAATCACGAAAACGCGGATCACTGGTGATTTCAATATAATCGATCAGATGATTTACGTAGGCGGAATAACGTGAACGCATCAACTTCTCAGCGGTATCAGGCAGGGCCCCACCCTTGTGAAACGGTTGACAGCAATCAGCATACTTCTTGCCTGAACAGCATGGACATTGGATTTCGGATTGGCTCATGGATTCAAGAATGCCGTGATCTCTGGATTTAAGCAATCAACTCAATACCTTCGTCAGCGGCTTGACGGCATTCTCATAAATTCAACTCATGCTCTCAGAATTCCGAAAAGTATTTTGGAGAAAAAGCATGATGTTAAAACTATGGATCACCTTTTTAGTCTTGAACCAAATCATACCAATCCATTTTACCATGGCTCAAACCTCAGTTGAATGCCCAACATGTTCATCCAACTCTAAAACGCTTCAAGAAATCAATGAACACCTTAAAAAGGTCTCCGCCCTCGATGAAGAAGAAAAACTGGAGATTAAAAAAGCGAGAAAAAAGCTGGTAGAGAAAACAATCGTTCCGAATCAGGCCAGATTTTATGCCGAACAATACCAAGAATTCAACAAACTGGTTCGTGCACACGAATCACTTTTTAAAAACAGCGATAAAGAGTCATTTTTCAAGGCAATTGAAGATGAGAAGTCACTGGACGCAATGGCGCAAAAACTGGACCCGAATAAAATTGCCGATAAAATGAAACTCAACAATATTGCGATATTGAAAACGGCTTCAGACCATCTTTGGTACCGGGACGCCGAACTGAAGGCAATGATGAAAGATCAGTACAAGGAAGGCAATTCAGATAAACGTTCGTCTTATTTCGAGCAACACGCAAAAAAAACGATCAACTCAAAAGATACGCTTGCAGAAATGGACTTAGTTTTAACTCAGGCCTACCTTGAAAAGAAATCGTTAAAATTGAATAGAGGCATCAAGAAAAGAACCTCTTTGAATGACAAAGAACTCGAAAACCTTAAAATCAACTTCGCTTTCGATACCATGAAGGCGGTCATCATCAACCCGACAGACAAACAATTAAGCAAGATGAGTCATTCCGATTTATTAAAATTAGAGCATTCAAATCTTGAGAAGATTTACGCCAGAAAACCGCTTTATTGCAAAACGGTCACCGCGAACCAAGCAAATTTCAACCGAGAACTCGGTTCACAAACACCGCCCTTCAGTCAAAGCTCTCCTTCTCCGGGAGGTCCAGAAGCAGAACTTCCTCCGGTTGAATTCACCGATTATTGTGACCTGAACCATCAAACGTTTGATGACAACAATGCCGAAGTTGATAAGACATCGATTGAAAAAATAAACAGTTGCCTTGAAAAAGCAAAAAACAATCCGAATTGCGCGAACGGTGTGGAAAGCATTTCTGCCGAAGTGAAATCCTGTGCCAGCACATTGAGATCATCTAGTGAAAAGTCAAATGCCGATCTTTCAGAAAAACGTGCGAATTCGATGAAAGAGGCTTTCGAAAAAGAAACCAAATCGATTCTTGGAATCACCCCCACTGTTTCCCGTGACGATGATGAATCGCGCTCTGCTTACGAAAATTCATATTATGACTCAAATGGAAATAGGGTGTTTACCGGCACCTGTGGACCAAGACCGCCGAAGTTATTTGGAGTGGAAAACTGGATGCCTTCCTCTACCGAATTCTGTAAAAACAACCCGCCAACCGCAAATATTTTAGAAGATTGCGCAAGCAAAATTCCGGCTTCTGAAGCCTGGAAGTGCCGACCAAAAGCAGAAGTCGATTCCTACATCCCGGAATCGGCCAAAAATAAGATTTCTAAAGAAAAGTTTCAGGATTACTACCGACAATTCCGTCGTGCCAGCATTCAAATCACCTATTCCTGTAAAAAACAGGGACAAAAAAACCCACCCAAGAGCCCAACTATTTCGGGTATCGCATTCGATGAGACCGAAACCAAACCCAAAAACATCCCTCAAAACAGTTGTGGCGTTTTCTTCAAATGCTTTTTCCCGAAAGCATCGCTACAAACAGCTGATAAAAGCGCCGATACCAGCATCGGTTTGTTTGATAACATTCCAGGGCCTTCACGACCAAAAGGAAAAGGAATTTATGAATGCCCGGTATTCAATCACTAGTTGGTACCAGGTAAACCTAGCACCAAGGCAAAAGAATATTTTTGCATCCAATATCCGTTCTTGAAAACCCTACTTTCCAAAAGCACTGAACCGTATTCGGTCCAACCATGTCCAGTTTGGGCCATCAATCCTTGATAATGTGATTTTGAATTTCTGACCAAGTTCTTGAACTCTTCAGCAATTCTTTCTTGAGTCGATTCAGACGGCACGAGGTACACCACTGCTACGATTTCGCCAGCAAAACCTTCATAACCTTCTTCACTGATCCGATCTGAAAGTCTTTTACCTTTTGAATCAACGTGCAAAATATAACCGTCTTCACGATTGAGATTGGCTTGCGCTACTCGTGATGCAACACGATCGAGTGTAGAATGATGGTCAAGTTCATGAAGATTTTGTTCGGAACGAAGTGAGAAAACACGTTTCAAAACCGATTCAGACATGGTTGGCTCATCAAAGACAAATGCATTGGCAAGTGATGGAATCATTATGAATAAGGCACTTAAAAGCTTCAACATCGAGCAGAAGGTTACACAAGTAGACTTAATCAGTCAACTAATTAACTCCCTGATGTTCTATCTATTAATTTCATTGAATCTCAATCCATTCATTAATTAATGCACCCACTCATAAAGGGTTAATTTTTTAAGACTTAGTCAGCATAAATCGTGAAGTTTTTTATTTTTCTGATTACGATTATTCGTACTCAAGGAGATGAATGCAATCAAATCAACATGAACAATTCAACCGCAGTCTTGGTCCAATCAGTCTTTGGGGTTTGGGCGTTGGATATGTCATTTCAGGAATGTACTTCGGGTGGAATCTCGGCTTACCGGAAGGGGGCACTCTTGGACTGGCGATCTCGACCCTTTTCATCGCAACCATGTACGTGATCTTCACCTTCAGTTATACCGAACTGGCTTGCGCGATTCCCAAAGCCGGCGGTGGATTTGATTATGCCAGCAAAGCCCTTGGTGAAAAACTGGGTTTCATCGCAGGTATTGCTCAAATCATAGAGTTTCTTTTCGCACCGCCTGCCATTGCATTTGCAATCGGCGCCTATTTCCACGAATTTTTTCCGTCATTACCGATTTTTGGAATTGCTACCGTAGCCTTTTTCATTTTTACCCTTCTCAATATCATCGGAGTAAAAGCAGCAGCCCGTTTCGAATTATTCATCACGGTCTTTGCAGTCATTGAGCTTCTGATTTTTTCCGGTGTAACCCTTCCCCATTTTCAGTTGGCCAATCTTCAAGCAAATGCTCTTCCAAACGGTTTTGTAGGAATCTTCGCCTCCATCCCTTTCGCCATTTGGTTTTTTCTTGGTATCGAAGGCGTTGCCAACGTAGCTGAAGAAACAATCAACCCTCAGCGAAATGTGATTCTTGGTTTTGGAAGTTCAATCATCACGCTGGTCATTCTTTGCGTGCTTACCTTCATCTCTTCCATCGGTGTAGCTGGGTGGGAATCGATCGTCTACCCGAGCATCGACTCAACAATCACATCCGACTCCCCCCTTCCACTGGCACTTTCCCACATCGTAGGTAAAGATAATATGCTTTATCATTTACTGCTCACGATTGGATTATTCGGCTTAATCGCGTCTTTTCACGGACTCATCCTGGCCGCGGGCAGAGTCACTTTTGAATTTGGCCGCTTTGGATATTTCCCAAAGGCAATTGGCACGATTCATTCAAGATTCAAAACACCCGCGATGGCTTTGATCGCAAACATGGGGGTCGGCCTCATCGCCCTCTACTCAGGCAAGACTTCCGAAATCATTACCATTGCCTGCTTTGGCGCAATCACCCTGTACATTCTTTCATTGATTTCTTTTTTCAAACTGAGGAAATCAGAACCTGAAATGCACAGACCATTCCGAGCGCCATTTTACCCTTATGCACAAACGTTGGCGTTGGCGATAGCGGTCGTCAGTTTTTTTTCAATGCTTTACTTCAATTTTAAACTCGGTCTCATTTTTTTAACCATTCTGGGCATTTCATATGGATGGTTTCACTTTAAAACTAACGCACCCAAGGAGCATTCGTGAATCCAACTAAAGAACAAATCATCGAACTAATCAAGAACTCGCCCAATCCGAAAGTAAAGGTGGCAATCACGGATATCGACGGCATCTTGCGCGGAAAATATCTTCACAAAGACAAGTTCTTGAGTTCTCTCGAAAGCGGTTTTGGATTTTGCAATGTTGTTTTCGGATGGGACTCGGCAGATCTGGCTTATGAAGGAATGAACTTCACTGGCTGGCATACCGGTTATCCAGATGCGATTGCCAATCTTGATCTTGGTACTTTCAGAAACGTACCCTGGGACAACGAGGTTCCATTCCTTCTTGGTGATTTTAATATCGATATTTGCCCTCGCAATCTTTTGAAGAAAACCAAAGCTGATGCTGAAAAAGCAGGTTTCAAGGCTTTCTTCGGGCAAGAATTCGAATGGTTTAACTTTCGTGAAAATACTGAAGATCTGAATGCCCGCAATTTTCATGAACCGACTCCGTTAACTCCGGGAATGTTCGGTTACTCACTTCTTCGAATGGCAAGAAACTCTGAATTTTTGAATGAGCTATATGATTTCATGCTCGAATTCAATGTTCCACTGGAAGGCTTGCACACTGAAACTGGCCCCGGAGTACTTGAGGCTGCGATCCTTTACGGTGATGTGCTTGAATCGGCAGATCGCGCTGTTCTTTTCAAGGCAGGAGTCAAAGAAATCGGACTTCGTCACGGCATCATGCCAACCTTCATGGCAAAGATCAGCGAAAAACTTCCCGGCTGCTCAGGCCACCTTCATCAGAGCCTTTGGGATGAAAAAAACAATCTCTTCTTTAACGACAAAGGCAATCACAAGATGAGCTCTCTTATGGAAAGCTACATCGCTGGCTTGCTTCACTGCATGCCTCATGTCTTGCCAATGTATGCGCCAACCATCAACTCTTTCAAACGACTGGTTGAGGGAGCTTGGGCACCGACTACTGTGACTTGGGCAATCGATAATCGTACTACCTCGATTCGCGCACTTCCCGGCGGCTCAAAATCAACCCGCATTGAACTTCGTGTGGTGGGAAGCGATGCAAACCCTTATCTTGCCCATGCGGCATCACTTGCAAGCGGTCTTTACGGAATCAAAAAAGGCCTCAAGCTTGATGTAAAGGCGACCGAAGGCAATGGCTATCGTGATGTATCGAATGGAATTCTTCCGGGCAATCTATGGAACGCAACTCAAGCATTCAAGAACTCTGATGTTGCAAAAGAACTGTTTGGTGAAACTTTTGTGAACCACTTCGCCGGTACCCGTGAATGGGAATGGAAACAACACGCAAAAGCAGTCACTGACTGGGAATACAAACGTTATTTTGAAATCATTTAAGAGAGAGGGTCTCAATCATGTCATTTGATACGAATAGCCGCTATAACTACAATTTTCCAACGTCAATTCGATTCGGAAAGGGAGTGATCGACGAACTCGGACCACACTTGAAGGAACAGGGATTGAAAAAAGTCCTGATCGTTTCCGATGCAGGTTTGGTCAAACTTCCGGTTTTTGAAAATGTTTTGAAAATGATCCGTACCAGCGGATTAGATGTTTCTGTTTTTTCTGAAATCGCAAAAAATCCGGTGAAGTCGAATGTACTTAAGGGCGCTGAATGCTTTCACCAAACCGGCTGCGACTCGATCGTTGGTTTTGGCGGTGGCGCCAGCATGGATGTTGCCCGTGCAATTGCATTGAAAGTTCATCACAAACTCGATTTGTTCGACTATGATGACGCTATTGGCGGAGATCGTTTTGTAACCGAAGCAGTGCCGTATTTTGTCACTGTACCGACTACTTCCGGTACCGGTTCAGAAGTCGGTCGCTCAACCGTCATTGCTGACGATGTCACTCATGAGAAAAAAATTCTTTTCTCACCTCGTCTCATGGCTAAAAAAGTTTTTGCTGACCCTGAACTCACCATGGGTTTGCCTGCTTTCGTTACTGCTGCAACCGGAATCGACGCACTCACTCACTGCGTGGAAGCTTACCTCGCAAAAGGCTTTTCGCCATTGTGTGATGGAGTGGCACTCGAAGGAATTCGCCTGATCGCAGAAAGTCTTGAAAAAGCAACCCTAAACCCGGATCTTGAATCACGTGCAAAAATGATGATGGGTGCGCTCATGGGTGCAACTGCATTTCAAAAAGGCCTTGGCATTGTTCACTCTCTTGCTCACCCACTGTCCACTCTGGTTGACATGCACCACGGGCTTGCCAACGCAGTGATGATTCCCTATGGGATGGAATTCAATGCGTCTGTTTCAAACCAACGCATGAAAACAATTGCCGAAACAATCGGACTTAAAAACGCAACTGCAGAAGGATTCATTTCATGGTTACGTGAACTGAATCAAAAGCTCGGCATTCCTCAAAGTTTGAAAGACTTGAACGTCAATGCGTCTCATATCGAGAAGCTGGCAGACCTTGCCATCAAAGACCCATGCCATGGTTCGAATGAAAAGACCGTATCGAGACAGGATTTCTTTAAAATTTATCAGGATGCAATCAAATGATCAAAATCGGAGTCAGCGCCTGCTTCATGTATCCGGATCCGACACGCGCCGTGTTCGGCCATAAGCAGCTCACTTATTTTGAACACGACATGAGCAGGTATCTATCGCGTCCCGGTGTGATGCCGATTTTATTGCCTGATCTTCCTTGGGAAGAATTAGAGCAATATTTAAACGAGATGGACGGGTTCGTATTCCAGGGTGGTGCCGATATATCTCCTTCGACTTACGGAGATGAAATGATCGAGAATGGCCGATGGCCGGGGGATCGGCATCGAGATCAATATGAACTGAAGATCATGGATTGGGCTTTTCAAAATAAAAAACCGATTTTTGGTATTTGCCGAGGCTTTCAGTTATTGAATGTGTATTTTGGCGGCAAAATGTACCAGGATCTGAACCTGGAAACTGGAACCAAGATTGAACACCGCAATGCCGAAAAATACGACCGTATTTTTCACGATGTGGTTTGTACTGAAAACAGCTTGCTTGAAAAAATTTACGGCAAGAAACAATTCACCGTAAACACCGTTCATCATCAAGGGGTAAAATCGCTTGGCAAGAACCTTGTGGTCGATGCCCACTCACCGACCGATGGAATCATCGAGGCGTTCCACTACGAAAAAATCGAAGAGCAGCTGGTCATGGGTGTTCAATGGCATCCTGAGTTTTCACATACCATTCAAGACACCGTGATCGACCCTAAACCTTTATTGAATTATTTTTTGGAGAGCATGAAATGAAGATCATCAACCCGGCAACTGAAGAACTGATCAGAGAAATTACCGAAGACTCGGCTTTAACCGTGCAATCAAAATACGAACTGGCTCGTTCAGCTCAATCAGCATGGGGGAAAGTATCACTAGAAGAACGGATCGCCTGCATTAAACGCTTTCATGACCTGATTGAGAAAAATCAGGAAAGCCTTGCGTATGATCTTTGCGCCGAAGTAGGCAAACCGATTCAAGAGGCATTGAATGAACTCAATGGTGCCCGCACCCGCATTCGTTTTTTCATCGAAAACTCAGCGCAGTGGTTGAAGACAACCCCTATTAGAGTTGATGGAACCACTGCTGAATCTATCAGCTTCGACCCTTTGGGTGTGATCGGCAATATCTCGGCATGGAACTATCCATACCTTGTTGGCGTAAACGTTTTTATTCCAGCCCTTATTGCCGGCAATGCGGTACTTTACAAACCCTCTGAATTTGCAACCATCACCGGACTAAATATCGCAAAGCTACTGCATGAGGCAGGCATCCCTAAAACCGTATTCACTGCCATCGTTGGTGACTACAAATCAGGCGAAGCAATGCTTGATTTGCCTTTGGATGGTTATTTCTTCACTGGAAGCTACAAGACTGGGAAACATATTGCAGAAAGAGTTGCTTCGAAACTGGTTCCCGTCGGCTTGGAACTCGGGGGCAAGGACCCACTCTATGTTACTGACGAAGTAACCGACCTTAAACAGGTGGCAAATGCCGTTGCCGAAGGCTGCTTCTACAATAATGGCCAGAGTTGTTGTGCGGTTGAGCGCGTTTATGTGCATCAAAACGTATACGATCAATTCATCTCTCTTTTTGAGAAAGAAGTAGCAGCACTCAAAGTCGGAAACCCGATGGATCGATCCAATCAACAGGGGTCACTCACTCGACCAAGCCATGTTGCCTTCATTGAGTCACAAATCAAAGATGCTCTCGATCAGGGGGCGACTCTACTTGTTGGTGGTAAGAAAATTGAAGGTAAAGGCGCTTTTTTCTCTCCGACAGTTCTCACGAATGTGAATCATCAGATGAAAGTAATGAAAGAAGAAAGCTTCGGCCCGATCATCGGTGTGATGAAAGTCAAAGATGATACTGAGGCCATGAATTTGATGAATGATTGCGAGTATGGACTGACCGCTTCAGTTTACACGAGCAATCAAGAACGTGGAAAAACAATTCTGGCTCAAGTCAACTCGGGAACTTCATATCTGAATTGTTGTGATCGAGTGAGTCCTTATCTACCATGGGCTGGACGCAAGAACTCTGGCCTGGGTACAACACTCTCCTATCTCGGAATTCTAACATTTGCAAAACCTCGCGGTTGGCACATCCGAGGATGATTCATTGAACATCGCCGTATATTGTCGCGATCAATATCGCGTACATGATCACCTTGCCCTTCAACTTTCACTGGAAGCCATTCAAAAGGATTCAACCAGTAAGGTGATTTTCTTTACCTCAGTTGAAGAAAACCCTGTCGTCGACTTGGAAACATTAACCGAACCGCTACAGAGGGGAAAGTGGCTCTGTGGACCGCATCGAATGCGCTTTCAGTCTCAAGCAATCGATTCATTTCAAGAAAAGCTCAACGCGTTCGGAATTCCATTACTGGTGAATAGGAATAGTTCATTCATGGAATCTTTCATGAATCTAAATCATGAAAATAAGGTCAATACCTTGATCTTGGCTGATGATGCGGAAGTCAATGCAGATGATCTTGATCGTGTGAAATCACTCGGTGTGGAAGTTCTGCTGGTACATGGCAATCGCCTATTCAATGAATTGCCGATCGAACAGAATCAATTGCCAAAAGTATTCACAGACTTCAAAAAAAAGATGACGAATCTACCCGATGCGCCCATCACCATGAATTGCAATCCGGTTACCCATTCATCTCAATTCAAATTAGAAGCTGAACCAGAAATCGATCCGAAAACGGCTGTTCCCTTCCAAGGAAACGAAGAGCAGGCTTTGTATCGACTTCATCACTATTTCATCAATTCTGATGGCCTCAAAAACTACCGATCAACCCGGAATGGAATGATTGGAGTTGATTACTCGTCAAAACTTTCTGTTTTTTTAGCGCTTGGCTCACTTTCCGTCAAAACAGCATGGGCGGCAATTGATGCACATGAAGCGGTAACGGGCAAAAACGATGGCTCAGAATGGATGCGTTCAGAGTTACTTTGGCGAGAGTTCTTCAAATGGACAGCTGTTCGATACGGAAATTCCTTTTACTCACCAGAAGGAATTCAAAATAAAACCAAAGAATGTAAAACTGACTTGAAGTCATTTGAACGGTGGACCCTCGGAAAAACAAATGAACCATTTGTGGACGCGAATATGAGGGAACTAAGAGCCACCGGATACATGTCAAACCGGGGAAGGCAAAACGTTGCATCCTACTTGGTTCATGAACTGAATCTACCTTGGCAATGGGGTGCAAGATACTTTGAATGGATGTTGGTGGACTTTGACCCGACTCAGAATTACGGAAACTGGGCATACCTGGCGGGCGTCGGATGCGATCCGAGAAGCTTTGGCAACCAACCACCCCGCTTTTTTAATATTAAAAAACAATCGAATGATTATGATCCGGATGGGCGCTATCAAAAGATTTGGTTAATCGATTGATTTGGTAGTTTGATAGATTTAAACTATCACCATGGCTACCCTTACTCAGCTTGAATACCTGGTTGCAGTTGATCGATACCGTCATTTTGGAAAAGCAGCTAAAGCCTGTCATGTTTCCCAACCGACATTAAGCATGCAGCTTCACAAACTGGAAGAAGAGTTCGACATGCCATTTTTTGATCGAACAAAACAACCGATTTTGCCAACACCCCAAGCTATTCCTATCATTGAGCAGGCCAAAACCATCCTGCGTGAAAATGAAAAACTGAACCATTTGGTAAAATTCCAGGAAGGCGAAATCAGTGGCGACTTTCACTTAGCCGTGATTCCAACGGTTGCGCCCTATTTACTCCATCGCTTCATTGGTGATCTATCGATGAAGCATCCCAAGCTGAATCTCACAATCAGCGAAAAAACAACCGCACAGATCATTGAAGCGTTGAGCAATGATGAAATCGATGCAGGCATTCTTGCCACTCCATTGAACAATAATTCACTCGATGAACGCCCTTTGTATTATGAACCCTTTCACGTGTTTGCATCCAAAGACCATCCGCTGGCGAAACAAAAAGCCATTCATGAAGACGCATTGCCTTCGAGTGATATCTGGCTGTTAGCAGAAGGACATTGCCTGAGAAATCAGATCATCCGGCTTTGTTCTCTTAGAAAGAATTCGGCAGTCATTCAAAATGTGAAATTTGAGAGTGGAAGCCTTGAAACCATCATTCACCTGATTGAACAGGGGCATGGTTACACTTTGTTGCCAGCATTGGCCGCTGAAAAACTGATTCAGGAAAAAAACCCTCTTTTGAAACATTTTAAAGGCGAGATTCCAACCCGTGAAATCAGCCTTGTGTATCAGCGAAGCCAATACAAACAGAACATCTTAAAGGCAGTGATCGATTCCGTTCGTTCACACCTTCCCAACACCGTACATCTCAAGCGCATACCCGAGATGAGCATTCTCAAAATCAAATGAAGAACAATCAACGAACCCACCAGAACTGGTTGATCAAACAAAAGTGGGAACACGTCATGTTTCTCACTTGGTTTATCGATCCTGAATTAATTCGAAACAAGGTTCCATTTGAACTCGATTTGATTGAGGGTAAAGCAGCGATTTCAATTGTTCCATTCAAGATGTCCAAAATCAGATTTCGTGGACTTCCCGAGATCCCATTTGCGTCTGCATTGCTTGAGCTGAACATTAGAACTTACGTTCGCGTGCAAAACAAACCTGGAATTTATTTTTTCACACTCGACACTGATAGTTTTTTTGGAAAAATCTTGGCCAATCAATTTTTTAAATTACCGTATGAGTATGCAAAAATAAGTGCAGAGTTTCCCTTACCGGATAAAAGCGAGTATCGGTTTTTCTCAAGCAGGTCAGAATACCAATGGAAATTGAACGCATCCATAGAAGATGAAATCACAAAAAAACATGAAACTGATCTATGGATGACTGAACGCTACCATTTGTTTCAAAAGCACCGTGGAAAAACCCTGATGGGAACAGTCATTCACTCTCCATGGAATCTCAAACGGGCAAGTATCAACGAAATCAGTGGTAATTTTATGGATACGATAGGAATCAAAACCTCGACAACTCCTGATCACATTCTCTATTCGAGTGAAATCGATGTTCACTTTCCATCTTTTGTCGAGATTTCTGAAGGTTAATCACCTTAACAAGCATTAAACAAAATATAAATACTATATACTTCCTGACCAAAACAGACTATTATTCGGCTCATGAAAAAGCATTCTCTCTTCGCAGTTTTCGCCATGACAGCCGCACTCTTTGGTTGCGGTGAGGCTGAAAAAGCAAATCAACACCTGGAGTCGATGGATAAAACCCTTGCTCAAGCTACAAAACAAGCTGAACGCATGGCTGATTCAATTGAAGCGCTTCAAAAACTGGGTGTCGATACCGTGAAGGTTTTCAACAACAGCTTCAAACCAAAACCACCTGCAGCTACAGATGACATCGAAGACATTCTAAACATGAAAACAGAAGGAGAAAAAAAATGAAAACACTCCTCATCCTGATCACTGGTTTTATTTCTAATTCCTCATTTGCCGCTTATTCTGAATTCAACAAACAAGAATGCGTTCGTTCTGATTTGAATGCGATTCAATCTTTATTCACACGCTATAATGATTACGCATCCATGCCAGGATCAAGCTACAGCATCGATGTTGCTGGTGTAAGCTTTCCCATGGTTAAAATGACCAAATCACAATCGAAAGCAATCTCTGCAACTGAGAGTCTTGTTTGGATCGTTTTACAGCCGACCAATCTTACCGATGGCAATTTATATCCGAAATTTCTTCTAAACTGCAAAATTGATCGCAACGAAAATCAGAACTATTTCTCTCAAAAATGTCAGATGGTTCAAGACAAACCGCACTTCGGATTACAAGACATGAAAATCGAAGTGTACTCAAACCGAAACAGCAAAAACTGCTCACCAAAAGAATCAAACCTGTATATTTCGGTGAAGATCACTACTAATTCATCAGAAGTACTGAAAATCAAAACAAAAGTACTGGAACCGGCAGGCCCTCTCGCCTCTGTGGTAGCAAACCTTTTTGATGAATCGACTTTCTTTCAAGCGTACTTTGACTACCTTTATACTGAATGGTTCAAGACGCTTTAAGCTCGGCCGCGAACCCAGCGGAATGTCAGATTGATCCTAGCATCCGTTACTCGCATCATTTTCGGAATGGAGTGCTCCCAATACGTTTGGGTTTCGCCCTTCATGATCAACAAACTGCCGTGACCAAGCATGATCTCCATCTTTTGATCATGCTCACAGTACTTACGGAATAAAAAGCGCCTTGAAGCACCGAAACTGACTGATGCGATCACAGGACTATTTCCGAGTTCGGGCTCGTTGTCACGATGCCACCCCATGCTGTCTTTTCCGTCGCGATACTGATTCAACAACACACTGTTGAATTCGAAACCGGTTTGCTGCTGGATCCGATTGCGAATCAGAGTCAGAGCAGGAATCCACGGCAAAGGTTTCATTTCAATTCCTGAATAGCGGTAGCTCGCGTTCTCATCGCCATACCAGGCAGTTAAGCGTGGCTGCATCACCTTCTTGCCGTAGATCAGAATGGGTTCTTGTCGCCATTCCACATCCGTTTTCAAAGCTGCCATCAATTGGTCTGATTCTTCGCTCGGAAAAAATGCAGAAATCAAATCGATTTCAGGCTGATCAATTTTCATTCTTTTTCCAGTAATCGTCGATGATCGAAATCGCCACCGGGAAAATTACCGCCGTCAAGATCGAACCAAACAGCAATCCCCATCCCAGGGCCAACGCGATCGGCACCACGAATTCATCTAAACCACCAATTCCATAAGCGGTCGGAAGCAAACCTGCAACGGTCGTAGCCGTCGTCAAAAAGATTGGACGGAAACGGATCCCGGCTGCATCGATGATGCTTTGTTTTTTTGATACACCTTTCGCACGCAACTGATTCACAAAATCAATCATCACAATCGCGTTGTTGACGATCACACCTGCCAACGCCACGATCCCCATCATTCCCATGAAGGTAATCGGCCAACCATGCACCAAAAAGGCGATCAATGCTGCCACTGTCCCGAGAGGAATAGTGATCATCACCAGGAACGGTTGAACGATGTTCTGGAAAGTCATCACCAGGATCAAGAAGATCGCCATGAACGCTACAATGAAGGCGCGCCCCAGTGATCCCATGGCCTCGACCGTGTCTTCGTCCTCACCACCAAAGCTGATTCCAACACCGGGAAATTTCTTCGAAAATTCAGGGAAATAATCTCGAACAGCATCGTTCGCTTGTGATGAACTGATTACGGTATAATCGACATCAGCGGTCACGTTGACCTGGCGTAAGTAATTCTTGTGATCAATCACTTGCAAACCCTGTCCTTTATCAAAGGTCACGACATTCTTCAGCGGAATCATCTGGGATGATTGGTTCAATACATTCAATGATTCAAGAGTAGAACGAGATGCACGTTCTTTTGGTTCTAACAACACCCGAAGATCCACTTCCTCTTCCAAATTTCGCAAGCTCGAAGCGACAATTCCTTCAAAAGCTGCACGGACTGCAAAACCGATCGATGTCGGATCCAACCCGGCCGCGATCGCATCCTTTTGTTTGACTCGAAGACGGATTTCTTCTTTACCCAAAGAGTAAGTATCAGCAATGTCTTTTACGCCTTTCACGGATGCCAATTTTACTTTCAGATCTTCGGCAGCTTTTTCCAAGGTCTTGAATTCTGATCCGGTCACGGAGAGGCTGACCGGCTTACCGATCGGCGGGCCGGAAGATACTCGCGAAAACGAAACCGATTTTAACTGCGGTTGATCCGCAATCAGTTTGCGCATGTCTTCCATAATCGCATCCGCAGAGCGCTTCCGGGACTCTGCGGGTGTCAGGTACACGATGAAGTAAGCGTACTCGGACCCACGACGATATCCAGGTTCCAACATATCGTAGGAATTTTCGCCAATGAGTGCGGTGTAATTCAGCAATTCTTCTTTGCTCAGAGTCTTGATCTTGTCTTGAATCGGTAACACCAGTTTTTCCGTATTTTCGAGACTGGATCCGATCGGAGCCTCGATCTTGATGTAAAACATCTCGACCCCGTTCGCTGGAAACAAAACCACTTTCATGAACGAACCCGCGATTCCAAACACGATGACAAAAAATACTGCCACCACTCCCATGGTTTTATAGCGTTTTTCAATCAAACGGGTCAGAAGCGCACGGTACCGCGGAATCAAGACCGTTGCCCAGATTGCTTCGGTCTTCGCGGTGATTTTCTGGAAAGCACCAGCCAGTCGGTTCGGTTTTTTTTGATTACTGTCTTTCAATCGAATGTAAGCGGCAATGTGTCCTGGCAATACAAAGAATGCCTCAGAAAGACTGATCAGCAGAGCCAGAATCACCCCTACCGAAATCGGCTTCACGAACTTTCCAAAAATCCCACTCATGAACATCAATGGTAAAAACGCGAAAATCGTAGTCAAAACCGAGGCTGTTACCGCTGGCCAGATTTCTTGCGTACCTTTCACCGCGGCTTCTTCGGGAGACATCCCCTCTTCCATCAGGCGGACACAGTTGTCGGTGACCACAATCGCATCATCGACCAACATTCCCGACACGATGATCAATCCGATCAGGGACACGAGGTTTAGACTCAAGTTTGCATTATAGAACCACACAATCGTCCCTAGAAAAGCGAACGGGATTCCGATCGAGACGAGCAAGGCCACCCGGAACGGTAAAATCATCGACAATAAACCCAAGACCAAGAATAACCCGATCAGCAAGTTTCCGTTCAAAACAGAAAGGCGTCTGGAAATATAAGAAGAGTTATCGTTGATTTCGATCGTTTCCACATCAGCCAATAATCCCGGCTTCAAGGAATCCACCTTGGCACGAAGAGTTTCGGCCAAGCGAATAGTATCAGCTTTTTCTTTTTGAAGAATCATCATGCGAATTGCGCGTTCACCATTAACTTGGGTGAATTGGGCCGGACGCTCCTCAACGAGTTTGACTTGAGCCACGTTCTTGACCCGAAGTGATTCTCCATAGTCGTTAGATCGGATGACCAGGTTTTCGATGTCCTCAAGGGTTTGGAATTCGCCCAAAGTCCGGATCACCTGTTCGTTCGCCTGACCTTCCAATTTTCCACCCGGTGTGGTTTTGTTCTGCCGTTGGATCGCAGAAACCAGTTGCTCCAAAGTCATGTGCTCACGCGATAGTGACTTCAGATTCGGTTCAATCCAGTACTCGAGCTTGCGCCATCCGGAATAAGCCACTTTGGCTACATCTTTCAAGGTTTTGATTTCACGTTCTAGATCCTTGGCGACCCGTCGCAACTTCATCGAATCCACTTCAGATCCGGACTTCGGTTTCAAATACAATTCAATGACAGGCTGATACTTGGTTTCGATCGATGTCACGATCGGTTTTTCGGCACCAGCTGGAAAATCGGTGATCCGATCGATCACGTTCTGAAGATCATCCTTACCCTTTTCCGCTGTCACCTCGTCCGGGTTCAGTTGAACGGTAACTTCACTGATGTTTTCGCTGGAACTCGACCAAACATTCTTTATGCCGTCGACTTCTTTGATTTCCTGTTCGATCAAATTCGTCACCAAGCGTTCCATCTCTTCAGGGGTCGCCCCAGGAAAAATTGTTCGGATGCTGATGATGTCGAACTTAACATTCGGAAACGTCTCGCGCTGGATCCGCGTAAAGGCGAACAAACCGGCAACGATGACAAAAATGGTGATCAAATCCCCAAAAACACGCTGTTTCGCAAAAAATGCAATCAATCTATTCATGGTTGAACCTCAGTCTTCGCCGTATCGCGAATCGATTTACTGTTTTTCTCCACAACCCAATGATCAAGGGTCGGATATAGTTTTCCGCTCGTTTTTTCGAGTGCCCATTTCTTTTCGTTCCACTTCACGAGGTTCGCGCTTCTAGCCAGCGTGGTTCCGTACAATTCATCACCGGCTTGCAAAACAATGAACGGAAGTACACGGGCCTGACGGTAGCGGGTTTCCTCCAGTTCGGTCCGGCGCTTCATTTCAGATTCCATTTTCTGATATAGTTTTTCATGACCAGATAGCATCTTTAAGTCAAAGCAGGCGGTTCCGTAATCGCTCAGCAATTGATCTTTTAATTGGCTCAAGCGGCTTTGCAATTGTAGTTTCGCAGAAAACACTTCCATAGTTTTTGATTTTTCAGCGGATGCATCGAGTGGCAGTCGGAACATCAACCCCACCGTATAGGCAGGATATCGCGCACTCAGTGAATTTGACCAACGAGTTGCGAAATCATCGCTCGCATTCAAGACCGACCCGTTCGTACCCAAGCCCAAGGATAACATCAGATCAGGACGCAATTGATCCTGAGTGGCTGATGCTATCAATTCGAGTGCGGCCATTTCCTGTTCCACTTGACGGATCATCTGATTGGTCGCGGGAGTCATCTTGCAATCCATGGCCACTTCAGTCTGTGCAGCATCAATCGTGACTGGCACATCCAATGGATTGATGAATCGATCTTCCTCCGGAAGCTTCAAGCTCACCACTAACAGATTCCAATACTGATCGAGATAGCGGATCAACTCATCGAGCTGTACCCTTGCCTGATCCACCGCTGATTCAACTTGAATCTGTTCGGCCTCTTCGGAAATACCCAAAGACTTTCGGCGCTGAAACAATTTTGCAAGACGCTCTTTACGGGCTAAACTTTCGCGAGTGGCTTCGACTCTCTTTTGGGCAAACCAGACTTGATGATAAAGACCACTGAGCTGAAGGAACCAATCTTCCACTTCGGATTCGAAAGCGGCGATGCGCGCTTCAGTTTTCAGTTTTCCGGATTTCATCAAATCACGGGTCGAGCTTCCGAAGAAATCCTTCCAGAGACTCTGAGTTAATTCCAACTTCGCACCAGCGACTTTGGCATCGATGGTTCCGAATGCAGTTCCGAAAGAAGAATTGTTGCGGTACTCACCAAGCCCCAGCGAAAGTCTGGTACCGGACTGAAACCGCTTTTCCAAACCCAAATCGACATTGGTCTGGTCAAAGCGACTAGTACCAAAAAGACTGTTGGGCTGATTTCGGTTCCACTCTTGTCGTGCCTGCAAAGACAATGCGGCATCGGTCATCGCTGACTGCGCTAATTCATCACTTTGAACCGCCACCAGTTTAGCAACAATAGCCTTAAAGGAATCGGACCTTGCCATCGCTGCCAAGGTGATCTCTCGCAGATTCAGACTGATAGGACCTTTTTCAGATGCCGGGACTTCCAACATTTCGCGCAACCGCTGTTGCACACGATCTTTCGAAGCGGTGACTTCCGCATGAGAGGTAACTCCCGCAAACAGTGCCACAACCAAAACCGAAATCATTTTTTTTCGTCTTTTCATGTTCAGTCGAATGTATCACCATTTCATCCCAAACGTGAAGAATCTAAGTGTTATTACAGAAGCTTGCGCAAAAATTCTCCATCGCCTGAAAGGATGGTTTTGACTTCTGTATGACTTTTCACAAGCTAAAGTTTTTCCAGGAAGGCGTTAATTTCTGAAGACTCATACATCCATTGAACCGCACCACTCTGATCGACAAGCCTTAAACAAGGAACTTGATCGATCTTTCCGCCTTCCATCAATTCCTGATATGCCTGAGGGTCCGAACCAACATCCTTAAATGGAATCTGAATAGAAAATCTCTTCATCTGACGGCGGACTTTCACACAGAAAGGACAGGCTTGAAGTTGATACATCGTCCAGGTCTTGGTTTTAGCATCGAGCACGGTTTGAGCCTCTGCAGCGCGCTGAATAACAGTTTTTGGCGCAAAAACAGCATCCAACAACAAAATGATTTTCCCCAGGACAATACGGATTAATTTCATGAAATTGATATTAACACAAGAACCCGCTTCGTACTATGATCATTGAAGAACACCATGAATCAAATCATCCGGGTCTTGATCCCTTCTTGGCGCTTTTTTGATGGCACCGTCGATGCCGCAGTCCTGACTCATCGAATATCCGATGACGGCACCACATTTGGTGAATGGCAAAACACAATCCCCAAGCCACCTCGTCGAGCCTGGGGTAAATTATTTTTGAATTCATACGAAAACCAATTATTCGCCAGTCATGCCTTGCTTGAGTACCTTAAAAACGATCTCGTCGATGGGCTGAATGCCGAAGTATCAATCGAACTGGTCAAAAACCTGGTCGAATTTGAGGCCAAACCAAAACGGTTTTTCCAATTCCGTTTGGTTTGCCAAACCGTCGATTATACTTCTGAGGTTTTTGAAAAATGAACTTCATCAATTTTTCTTCACTCAGTATCAATGATGCAATCACACTTTCTGAAAAGCTGCTTTCGATCGCGGTCATTCTTCAATCAATCGAATTGCTGCAAATCCGCTCCTGCTGGTCTGAAGAAGGAATCTGGCGCTGGTCTACTCTTTCTAAAGAACTGAGGGGCCCACTTTTCAAAATATTTTTCAGCACCATTGGTTTTACAACCCTACTCGTTTTTCGAATCATTTCAGCCCTGATGATTTGGAACCATCCTCACTCATACTTGAATGCGTTCCTGTTTTTTTCCACGTGGTTGATTTCTATTCGATGGCGCGGGCTCTTCAATGGTGGAAGTGATTCGATGACTATCGTGGTGTCTATCGGATTATTCGCCGCGCGCGCCCTCATCGATCGCCCGGCAATTGCGAAATACGCTTTGGCATATATCGCTCTTCAACTCACGCTTTCCTATCTGGTTGCCGGAGTGGTGAAGCTCAAAAATTCTGAATGGCGAACCGGTTTGGCGATGCCGATCTTCTTAAAAACCCCACGTTACGACTCTCCTCCAGACTGGGTCCGTCACTTGTTCAATCAGCCAACTCGGTCAAAAATCATTTCATGCACTATTATTTTGATCGAATGCATTTTTCCATTGTCGTGGATCAGACCGGAAATTTGTTTTATTTTCGTAGCTTTTGGCTTTATTTTTCACCTTTTTAATTTTTGGATCTTTGGTTTGAATCGATTTCTCTTTGCCTGGCTTGCGGCTTACCCTGCTCTTTATTTCTGGAGTCAACAGCCGTAATCAGGCTATGATCGTTGCATGAATTTATTGATTGAAGTCATGGTCATCGGCCTGGTCTTGAGTGCTGATTCATTTTCAGCCGCTGTGGCTATGGGCCATCGCCCGTTTACACGCAAAGATGCTCTCAAGTTTGCATTATCTTCTGGCGGTGCTGAAGCCATGGCAACTCTGATTGGAGCACTTGCCGGAACTCACATCATCAGCAAACTTGAGGCATGGGATCACTGGATTGCCTTTACCCTACTGATGGCAGTCGCTCTTCACATGGCCTACGAAGGAATTCAACACTTGCGTGGACACGATGAAGAAGTCGAAGCAAAAAAAGACTTTCATAGTTTCGCTAAAATTCTGGTCGTGTCTTTTGCAACCAGTATGGATGCATTTGGCGTTGGCATCGGGCTGGGTGTTGCCAACAAACCGGTAGCCGCATATGTCACTTCGATTGGGTTGTGGGCTTTCTCCTCAACCATTGCCGGACTTTATCTTGCCCGTAAAATGTCAGATCGCTTCGGCCCCATCATGCACCTGGTTGGCGCAACGGTATTGGGCTTACTCGCCTTTCAAATGCTGAAAATTTAAAATGATTTAGTGCCCTTTTACACCAGAGCCTGATGACTTTCCTTCTTCACGCTCTTTGACGATTTCCTTATACGGCTTCAAAAGAGAAGCGGCAAATTTAGGCATCATTTTCTTCGTTACCGGATCAGCACCGCAGCTATGGTAACGGCAATTCGAGATCAAATTGCCCATGTCTTCTCGACTCAATTTCTTACCTTCATTTCGTCTGATTTTATTTACAAGATCCAAGGCCAATGTACTGAGATCGCCTTCCTTCGCTTTTCCTTTACAGACTTCGGCAGACTTTACCAGAATGGCACGACAACCGGCTTCATCCATAACAACAGTTGAAGCACCGGCCTCAACATTGAATGAATCCAGGTAACACTTTCCCGCATCTTCTTGTTTGAAACGAAACGCCCGCCGAGGAGTGACTTCAAAATAAAAAGTCACAAAATCTCCATCCTTCTTCACGGTGGCTATCTTTTTCTTTTCATCAAGATCTTTAAAAACAAATTCGTTTGAACTGATTTGAATGGAAGGCTCTGGATAAGCATTTTCACCATAACAAGACAGCTTACTTGCGTGAGGCATCAGCGATTGAATCGAATCAAATTGCTCAAACTGAGCCATGCAGGGGTAATTGATTTTTGCCTTCTTGAAATGATCTGTACACTTTTCACCCGCAGAAGCTGAATTCCCCAAAGCTAACGACATCAATATAAGAGTAAGCATTCTCATATTTACCATTCTAAACTAACTTGACCAATTTAATAAAGTATTATTATTGAGTCAAAGATTGTGTCACGAGTGACACACTAAAAGCCTGCTTTTTCGAGTAATTACGGTGAATGACGATATAACGAACATTGATAACCACAAAACAAAAAGCCCACCGGCACCGCCGATGGGCTTTTTGAAATATAGTCATTAGCTTTGGGACATTAGTCACTAAATGCTTTAAGCAGTTTCGCACGAGAAGGATGGCGAAGCTTGCGAAGAGCCTTTGCCTCGATCTGACGAATACGCTCGCGGGTAACGAAGAAATCCTGACCCACTTCTTCGAGAGTGTGGTCTGACTTCTCACCGATACCGAAACGCATGCGAAGAACCTTCTCTTCACGCGGAGTGAGAGTCGCTAGAACTTTACGAGTCTGTTCAGACAAGTTCAAGCTGATCACCGCTTCAGATGGATTGATGATGTTTTTATCTTCAATGAAGTCACCGAGTGATGAATCTTCTTCTTCACCGATTGGAGTTTCAAGTGAAATTGGTTCTTTCGCGATCTTGAGTACTTTACGTACTTTGTCGACCGGCATTTCCATTTTCACTGCGATCTCTTCCGGCTGCGGTTCACGACCAAGCTGTTGCATGAGCATACGGCTGGTACGAACAAGCTTGTTAATGGTCTCGATCATGTGAACAGGAATACGAATCGTACGCGCCTGATCGGCGATCGCACGAGTGATGGCCTGACGGATCCACCAAGTTGCATAGGTAGAAAACTTGTAACCACGACGGTATTCGAATTTATCAACGGCCTTCATGAGACCGATGTTTCCTTCTTGAATCAAATCGAGGAATTGAAGACCACGGTTGGTGTATTTTTTAGCGATCGATACCACGAGACGCAAGTTTGCTTCAACCAGCTCACTCTTCGCCACGTCGGCACTACGCTCACCGATCAAAAGACTTTCATTGATTCGTTTCAACTCATCAACGGTCACGCCTGATTCACTTTCAAGGCGATCCAGTTTTTTCACCGCTTCTTCTTCTTGGGTCACCAACTGCATGAGCTTCTGCTCACCGAGGTCGAACTTCTTGCAAAGACCTGCAACGTTTTCAGGTTTTTTTGCCTGTTCAGCGACGTCAGTGAACTCATCGACGTTTTTCACACCGAGGTATTGATAAATCTTGGAACGTTCTTCTTTGATGTCTCTTCCACGGGTCCAATAATCTTTAATTTGTGCGGCAAGAACGTTGATCGTCTTACGGTTGAACGCGATGTTTTCGAAACCGCTTTCTACCTGACGTTCTTTTTTCTTGATCTCTACACGAATCGCTTCTTTTTCTTTTGCCGGAGTCTTGCGGGCTTCAGAACCCACAAGCTTCACATCCATCTTCTCTTGGTAAGCCAAGAGAGACTTCACTTTAGAAACCGCCTTGATTACTTTATCGAGATAAACTTTTTCATCTTCCGGTGTGACTTCATCTTCCACACCACGAATCACGTCTTTCACCTTGGTCTTCGCTGTTTCAAGGCGCTCACCGAGTTCAACGATCGCCATGGTTCCGAGACGAGAAGCAAGAAGCGCACGCAAGATTTCAAGCTCGCCTGCTTCAATTCGTTTCGCAATTTCAACTTCACCTTCACGAGTGAGGAGAGAAACCGAACCCATTTTCTTCAAATAAAGTTTAACAGGGTCAGTACCCTTTGCGTATTCAGCGGTGGACACGAGGTCGCCTGATTCGTCTGATTGCAATTCTTCGCTAGCCGCTTCAGGACCAGCGAGTTCATCTACAAGAGATTCCTCTTCGCCTTCTTCACCTTCAGGACGACGCTTGCCATCGGTCACTTCAATTTCATTCTCAGCAAGAAGAACCATCACTTCATCGATTTCTTCTGAAGTGATCATCTCGTGAGGAAGCAATTCATGCACTTCGACATAAGAGAGAAATCCACGTTGGACACCAAGATCTAAAAGTTTCTTAATATCTTTGTGATTTTTGATTTGAGATGGTTTGGTTTCGGTCTTAATTTCCTGAGACATACGACCCTTCAAATTCCTTTAGTTTTCGTTGCAGGTCAAGGAATTGTTGGGATAATTCCTTAAATTTTTCGCTATCTTGACTCGCGTCTGCCTGCGCCATTTGGCGTTTGAGATCATGCGAAAATCGTACCCAAATTTTATGAATGCCTTTTTTCAATAACGCTTCGAGATGGGCCTCTTCCAAAGTTGAGTCATCTTGCAGCAGAGATTCCATAATAACTGACTGTAACTCTTGAGATATTGGCCCACTGACCAAAGTGTCCGGTGCCGCCTTTAGTTGAGAAAGTCCGGCTGGTTCTTTTAAAATGCGACTCACCCATGCGCTCAATTCGGTGTCATAAAAGAAATCAGACAATGAATCTTTTTCAGGGATCTGCGTTAAGGCAGCCTCAAAAAGGTGACCGAACTTCTCAAACTTAAGAAAGTAACCAAGCAATTGTAAATCAAAAGGCTGAAACCGCTGCGGCCTACGAGGAGGCATCGGCGCCCCTGTTAACGTGGGTCTGCCATCACGATCACGGTACTGCTGTTTACCGTCTCGGTCCCGATACGGTGGTCTGCCGTCGCGATATTGAGGGTTGGGATTGCGGCGGTAACCTTGACCTTGATCTGAATAAGGCGGCATCTGTGCGTTCGGTGCATTCGGATGAGGCTGAGACTGCGGTCGATTTTGTGGATGAGGGTTTGATGGCCTAGTGTTTTGAGATTGCCCCAAGCGTCCCAACGCAACCGGTGGAATACGCCACTTCTGAATCAATTGATCGACCCGCATAGCGCGACCGACCTCGTCCGTGAACATCTCCAACCATTGAGTGATCTGCTTAACCGCAAGAGAACGTTGCTCAATATTTCCCTCGCTGATGCGAAGCTCATGATCAATTCGTTGATCAAGAAGCGGAAACGCATTCGCGATCCAGGTTTTCATTTTCTTGGTGTTGGGTTTTTCAGAATCGTGAAGATCCGGATAAAGGAACTCATCCGGATCAAGCTTGCCTTCAAAAGGAATTCCGTAAAATAAAACTCCGTTTTTCAAGCCCATTTCCATCGCTTTTTCAGTTGCACCGATTCCGGCCGCATCTTGATCGAAGAAAACAATGATCTTCTTTGCCAGTCTTGAAAGCGTTTTCAGGTGGTCTTCCGTGAGCGATGTACCACAAGTGGCAACCACATTTTGAAAACCATATTGATGCATGCCGATCACATCGAAGTAACCCTCAACGACGATCACCGACTCTTCTTCGCGAATGGCACGCTTGGCCTGATACAGACCGTATAAAAATTTAGACTTCTGGAAATATTCACTCTCGGCACTGTTGAGATATTTCGGGAGTTTGACTTCTGCATCTTTCTTGTCGGCCGATGGCAGGATTCGGCCACCAAACCCGCATACCCTTCCACGCACATCGATCAATGGGAAGAGAACACGCTCACGAAAGAAATCATAATCGCCCGCCTGTTTTTGCGATGGACGAATCAATCCCGCTTCACGAGCAAGATCAAGCGGAGCCTTGGCTTCGGTCAAAAACTGCACCAACCCATCGGCCTTGTAACCAGCCACGCCGACTTGAAAGTTTTCGATGGTTTGCTGGGTAATTCCACGCTTTTTTAAGTACTCAACGGCTTCAGCGAATTGCGGGCTCAATTTGGGTTTAGCCAGATTCTGGTGATAATACTGAATCGATGCGAAATGAAGAAGCCGTGCGCCCTTTTGCAATCGCAATCGACGCTGATACATCGCTTGTTCATCAGCACTGGATGCATAGGTGCTTTCTGGAATTTTAAGATTCGCCTTTTCAGCAAGATCTTCGATAGCCTCTTCAAAGCTCAGCCCATGCAGCTTGGTCATGAGTGAAATCGCATCACCCGTTTCTTTACAGCCGAAGCAATAATAGAAATCGCGGTTCACCGAGAACGAGGGACTCCGATCGCCATGAAACGGACAACGTCCCATGAACCGATTGCCTGTTTTTTTAAGATCGACGTTCTCAGAAACAAGATCAATCAAGTTGATATTGCTTTTGAGCTGCTGGATCCATTCAGGAGTAAAGCGACTGCGTGGTGATGACACTTAAAACAGGTATCCGTTCGTGAATTAACCGCCGAGCTTTTCGCGTACGACTTGATTGACGAGCTTGCCGTCGGCCTTGCCCGCAACTTTGGGTTGAAGGATTTTCATCACTTTACCCAGATCTTTAATGTCTTTTGCTTGGGACTCTTCCACTGCTGCCGCTACCAAGACCATGATTTCTTCAGCGGTCATTTGTGCTGGCATGAATTGACGAAGGTACTTCGCTTCAGCTTCTTCAGCAGCGACCAGATCTTCGCGTCCACCTGATTTGAATTGAGAAATCGATTCTTCACGTTGCTTGAGCATCGAGCCAATGATCTTGATTGCTCGCTCATCGTTTACATCGATACGTTCATCGACTTCGATTTTACGAATAGCTGCATGAAGGTTTCGAGAGAACTGAACCGTCTCTTTGTCGCCACTCTTCATCGCGGTTTTCATCGTTTCTTGGTTGATTTCTTTAATTGTTGGCATTGGGGGGTTGTATCACGGGGCAGGGTGCTTTTGGGCATTTAAAAAACAAAAAAGGCAGGGCGTCAGCGACGCTCTGCCTTATTAAAAATTTAACCTTAAACCAACTTCAGATTAGAAGCGTGGTTTACGTGGGCCGCGATCAAAACCACCTTTTTTCGCGCGCTTACGCGATGCGATAGCTTTTTTCTTACGACGTACGGAAGGCTTTTCAAACGCTTCACGGTTACGAACTTCACCGAGAGTACCGGCTTTTTCCACGAGCTTCTTAAAACGTTTAAGAGCTGCTTCGAAAGAATCTCCATCTCTAATTACGATTCCTGGCATATGAGTCACCCCCCTTCAAAAATAGGTAAGAGTCAGGGATACACGTTCCCTAAAAAAGATGCAATACTAATCATGGTGATTAAACAAAACCAATGGATCAAGAACACGCCGTTTCCCTCCTTCCTTTTAGCCGGTGCTACCGTTGTTCTTGTGGCCTACCTGACCCTTCTTTCCCCTTCTAGTCTTGAAGACGACTTTTTGAGCGTTCGTGTGGTTCACCCCAAAGACCTTCTGAATTTTTTAAAAAACAGCTCCGAGCCCACTCTAGCAAAAGGAATCCCAGAAGCCGTCACCCCTGCGTATTCACTCAGGAATTTTGATTTTTTCACTACCACTGACAACCACCCTCAGCTGAAACTTTCCGCATTAAAATCAAATTTCTACCAAAACGAACAATTGATTCATGCCAAAACTTCAGAAGTCACCCTGGAAGACCAAACGGTGATCACCAGCAAAGAACTGTTGTTCGACACCACTAAAAACGAAATTCATTTTTATGGCGATGTTCAAATCAATCTCGAAAGTGGCGCCATCATTCGCAGCAATTACCTGAAAGCGGTCACCCGCCCGATTTTAACCCTTTTTGTGCCAGTCTCAGAGGCTGTAGCAGGAATCAAAACAGAAAGGACCAATAAGGTTGAATTCAAATCTTATGGCCTTACCTATTTAAATGACCCGAAACGGGAACTAAACCTGACTAGCAAGGTAATCGTCGCGGTTACCGGCGACCGACGAACCCAGATTCAATCTGATCGCTCTCGATTCGACTTCAATCTCAGGAAACTGAAATTTTATATGGATGATCAAAAAAACTTTGATCGTCAATTTGTTCTTACACACCAGGGATTGATGGAAATGAAATCTCGCTCGGTTGAAATCGAACTGGAACAAACGGGCGTAAAAAGCATAGCCGCATTGAATGACGTGTCGATTCGGGAAAAATCATTCTTTTCTACCAGCGGGAAAGCTTCATTTGACGAACACCACAACACCATTGAGTTAAGTGATTTTCCACAAGTCTACCAAGACTCGGACACCATTACCGGAGACTTGATCATTTATCATCGTAACGACGACACCATCGAGGTTAAACAAAGCAATGCAATCTATAAACGATAACAAAATAGTTCAACCGAAGAAACTCAAGGCACTTGACCTGATGAAAGCCTATGGCAAACGATCGGTGGTTAAAGGGGTAAGCCTGGAAGTCGAATCGGGACAGATCGTCGGCCTTCTAGGATTAAATGGTGCGGGAAAAACCACGACTTTTTATATGATTACCGGCCTGATCAATCCTGACTCTGGCAAGGTGATGCTGAACGACCAGGACATCACTGACTGGAAAATGTTCGAGCGTGCTCGGGCAGGAATTGCTTATCTTCCACAAGAACCTTCGGTATTTCGCAAGCTCACTGTTGAAGACAACATCATGGCCACTCTTGAATCATTGGGCATCAGCGAAGCGGAAAGAAAAAAACGCCTTCAAAACCTGCTCGATGAATTCACCTTGAACCACGTCTCAAAGCAAGAGACCTACACTCTTTCCGGTGGCGAACGCAGACGCGTTGAAGTGGCAAGAGCGCTTGCATTGAATCCGTCTTTCATTTTACTCGATGAACCTTTTGCAGGGGTTGACCCGCTTGCGGTGGCCGACATTCAAAAAATGATTTTGACGTTGAAACAAAAAGGCATCGGCGTACTCATCACCGATCACAATGTGCGCGAAACATTATCAATCTGTGACTGGGGCTGCATTCTCAGTGACGGTGTTATTTTTGAGCACGGCACCCCCGAAGAAATCGCCAACTCACCCCGCGCACGTGAAAAATACCTGGGCGAAAATTTCAAATTCTGAAATCAAGTTTGTTAAACTATTTTAATTTAATCTCGGTTAAATTCATTTAACAGGGGTTTGAGGCGATCGATTTTCGTTGCATAATTTATTATGCAAATTCCAAGCCGAATGCCCCAAATTCAAGTAGAATAGTATTATGGCAATCAAGTTATCCCAGAGTCTGAAGCTCGGGCAAAATTTAGTAATGACTCCGCAGTTGCAACAAGCAATCAAGTTGCTGCAACTCAACCATCTTGAACTTGCTGACATGATCACGCAAGAACTCACCGATAATCCCATTCTTGAAGAAATCATGGATGACGGCAGCCCCGACAATGTTGATACAGCGGCGTCGGATGAAAGCTTCGACCCTGAAGTACAACAACAAAATGACGAGCAAGCACAGCTTCAGCCTGCAACAGAAGACGACAAGAACCTGGGCGAAAAAGATGATGTAAACTGGGATGCCTACCTCGAAGATTTTAATGATGGCCCTAGTACCGCACCTTCCATGAAAGAGATTCCCGACGGCGACATGCCTTCTTATGAGAACCTCTTGACCAAAACCACTTCTCTGGAAGAACACCTGATCTGGCAACTCAACATGCACAATTTTACCGATCAGGAAATGAAGTTCGGTCAAATGGTGATCAGCGCCTTGAATGATGACGGTTACTTCGAAGGTAATCTTTCAGAAATCGCGTCTGCCTGTGGCATCGAATATGAAGACGCCGAAGAAATACTGAAAATGATTCAGAACTTTGACCCGGTCGGAATCGGCTCACGCGACCTTCAGGAATGCCTGATGATTCAAGCAAAACTGCTTAACCCAAGATCAGTGCTTGTCGAAAGCATGATTCAAAGCTGCATGACCGAGCTGGAAAAGCATAATTTGCCTGCGATTGCGAAGATGCTGGATGCACCGATTGAACAAGTGGTCGAAGCCCAAAAAATCATCCATGAATTGGAACCAAAACCGGGTAAAATCTTCACCGAATCAGACACCCAGTACATTGCTCCTGATATTTATGTCATTAAAGTCGGCAATGATTATGTGATTCAGATGAATGACGACGGCATTCCACGCCTGCGCATCTCAAGTTATTATAAAAATATTGTAAAAAAGGAAATGGCCGTAAATGCCGCTAACAAGGCCGAGGGCTCAACCACCGGCGCTCAAAACGAGGCCAAAGAATACGTGCACGAAAAACTGCGCGCGGCCATGTGGCTCATCAAATCGATTCAAAACCGCCAAAAGACTATTCACAAAGTGACCGAAGCAATTCTTTCCCGTCAGCGTGAATTTTTTGAAAAAGGCGCACAATTCCTGAAACCGATGGTTCTGAAAGACATCGCAGCCGATGTCGGCATGCATGAATCAACCATCTCACGCGTCACTACCAACAAGTACATGCACACTCCGGTAGGCACCTTTGAATTGAAATACTTTTTCAACTCAAGCATCAACAGTTCTGATGGCGGAGACTCTGTCGCCAGTTCCGCAGTAAAAGAGAAGATCAAACAACTTGTCGCCAAAGAAGATTTGAAAAAACCATTCTCGGACCAACAAATTGTTGAAATACTGCAACGGGATAACATCGACATCGCCCGTCGTACCGTGGCCAAATACCGTGAGATGCTCAATATTCTTCCTTCTTCGAAGCGTAAACGCTCATTCTAAGACTTGTCTACGGCCCTTGAGAATGAGATAGCTGTAATCATGCAAGACCGCAAACCGTGCAACTACGGCGAATACCTCAAACTCGATACCCTTTTGTCTTCACAAGAGCCGGAAAGCCTCAAAGCCGGCAAGATGGCTCATGATGAAATGCTATTCATCATCATTCATCAGACCTATGAACTTTGGTTCAAACAAGTACTATTTGAACTTGATTCCATTCGAGAGATTTTTTCTGAAACACCTTTGCCAACCAGTCGTCTGCAAACGGTGGTCTCGCGCTTTGAGCGCATCAATGAAATCCTGAAGGTACTCGTCGACCAGATTCGCATCATTGAAACCATGACTCCGCTCGATTTCATGGATTTTCGTGATTTTCTCGTTCCTGCATCGGGCTTTCAGAGCGTTCAGTTCAAACTCCTTGAAGCCCGCCTCGGACTGAAAGCCAGCTTTCGATCTGAAATGGAACGCACCTTCATCTTATCCAGACTAAAACCAGAAGAGCGCGCAACCGTCGAAGCCGCTGAAAAAGAAATCAGCTTGTTTGAGCATGTCGATCAATGGCTTTCGCGCTTGCCATTCACCCAATCCGGCAATTTTGATTTTTGGAAAGACTATGAACACGCGGTGAATACCATGCTTGCGGGCGATGAATCGATTATTCAGGGAAATAAAACTCTTGATGAAGGCCGCAAGAAGATGGAACTCGAAATTCTCGGCCTGACCCGCAAAAGTTTCACCAGCCTGTTGAACCCGGTGGCATTTGCCGAGGCTCAAGCCGCAGGACTCATCAAGCTTTCACAAAAAGCAATGCAATCAGCAGTGTTCATCCATCTCTTCCGTGATTTGCCGATGTTGCAACTCCCTTACAAGATCTTGTCATTAATGACTGATGTCGATGAGACCCTGACCGCTTGGCGCCATCGTCATGCCATCATGGCTCACCGATTGATCGGCACCAAGATCGGCACTGGCGGTTCTTCGGGTCATGACTATTTGAAGCGCACCACTGAACGCAATCGGGTGTTCATTGATCTTTTCAATATTGCGACCTTCTTGCTGCCAAAATCCAAAATCCCAGCTTTGCCAGCTTCCATTTTGAAAACACTTGATTTTGAATACGACCACGGAAAAACCTGAGGCTACGAATGCACCAGTCCATTTACTCTCGCTTTCTTTCAAACCTGGGCGATCGCCTGCACTTCGCAGCCCATTCCCATCATGCCTGGCCCGATGTCTCGCGGGAAGCACACCTTCAGTATTGGGATGATTCCGCACGATTGATGGATGAAAAATGGGGACACATTTTTGGATCAGTGATTCCAAAAACTCAAAAAATAATCTCACAAATGCTCAATCTTCAAGATGAGAAGCAGATTGCGTTCGCACCAAACACGCATGAGCTCTTGATGCGCTTACTGTCGACCTTCCCAACGAATCGGCCGACTCGCATTCTCACCACACATAACGAATTTCATTCTTTCAGACGCCAGATACAGCGCATGGAAGAAGCATCCATGGTGACTGTTGAACGTGTGCAAGCTGATGATCTCTCATCTAACAGGGCTTCATTTCTTCAATCATTGAAAAAAAAATTAAATGAAGGTTCATTCGATCTTTTTTTCATCAGCCATGTTTTTTTTGATTCCGGCCTTGCTTTGTCAAATGAAGAGCTACTTGAACTTTCACAATCAACTCCGAAAGAAACCGTGATCTGCATTGATGGCTATCATTCCTTCGGAGCCCTACCGGTCGATTTATCAAAACTGGAAGGACGCATATTCTATCTCGGAGGGGGCTACAAATACGCGCAAGCCGGTGAAGGTGTTTGCTTCATTGTCGTACCAAAGGGCGAATGGCGCCCGATCTATACGGGTTGGTTTGCTGAAATGGAAACGCTCAGCAGCCAAAAGAAACATTCTGTTGCCTACCCTTCAAACGGAGCTGCCTTTTCAGGTTCCACGTTTGATCCATCCGGACTTTATCGTTTCAACGCGGTTTGGGAACAGTTCGCTGAAATGAACATTTCAACTGCCATCATCCATGAACAAGTAACCAGACTTCAGGAATTATTTCTAAAAAACATCAAGGAAACAATTTTAAAGAACTCAACACTGATGAATGGAGTTGAAAACCGGGGTCACTTCCTGGCCTTTGATCTTGAATCGCCTGAACAGTGTTCAGAAATGCATTCATTGCTCGAATCAAAGGGGATTATAACTGATTTTCGAGGTCAACGCCTGCGCTTTGGTTTTGGCCTTTATCACCATGAAAACGATGTTCAGAAATTGATTGATCGACTCAAATCGTGATCACAAGTCGCGTGTGCCAAATCACAGACTTCACGTAATGTTTTTGGAATCGAAGTGCCGACCTCTTCGCCTCGAATTCCTGAATCAACTTTAAGCGCCTGATCCAGCAACTGAACCGCTTCTGAATCAAGATTTGAAATATTCTGATTTTGTCTCAGATCTTCCAATTCCAGTCTCAGCTTGCGAATCGCATCCCGATGATCTGCCTTCACGATGCTGATTGAAACCATTTCATCCCATTCGAATTTTCCGCCGATTCCTGCATTCACGACTTGAGGGGCTTTTGCGCCCGCACATTCCAGCATGAATCGAGTTGCCTTCAAACAGTTTCGATCGAGTACGTGGTAGTCCAAGTTTACAGACCAGGCTTGATCGATTACCCCACCCTCAAACACCGTGTCTTGAGGAAGTGAAAGGGTTCGGGCAATGCATGCTGCATTTTTAGAAAATTTTTCTTCATCCACTTCATTTTCCGGTATCCAAACCGGTGAACAATCCAGGTGTTTTGGTTTTCGCTCAATGAATGAATCAGGCGTACGGATATGGGAGCGCCCACCAAAATAAGTTCCCTCATCGGTGAAAGGCATTCCAAAACTCTCAGCTGAGCCATTTTGAAGCCAAGTATGCTTTAAAAGCTGATCAACCGGTAAGCCATCGATTTTAAATTTGACCGGTAAGTCAGATCGGCATTGATAGAGAAATTTTGAATTTAAATAACCGATGGGCGGCTCTACCGGATGAATACTTTGATGGAAAGCATCGCGTGTAAGAAAAGCATCGTCACGCCGTTTTGCTTTCACAAAAATCAAAGCTTTTTCAATCGTCAACGTCTGAACCCGCGAAAGCTCTTGCCCACGTTGAATCAGAAAATAATCCTTTTGCCTGGTAACCGTATAAAGATCGCTGAAGACATAAAAGGAAACTTCATCACGACCGATGCTGATTGGCTCAACTTGAAACTCGGGTGCGATCTTGAGCCAAACAATTGATGAGACCACATCGTTCCAAGGCAGATTTTTAGCAATCGCCGGTGAACTCAATAACAACGAAGTAAGAACAAGCTTCAACACCATTTCATTAGAGCCTGATTTTGGAGGGAATCAAATAAAAAAGCCGGTTACCTTTCGGCAACCGGCTTCTAAATGGTCGAGCTGGCGGGATTCGAACTCGCGACCCCTTGGTCCCAAACCAAGTGCGCTACCAGCTGCGCTACAGCTCGAAACTAGTAAAATTGTGAAGCTCTAACCTAACCAAAAACATCACCTAGGGCAAGCTTATTTTTCAGTAGATCGCACTGGAAAAAAACGATCCGACTTTTTCCAGCCTTTAGCCCTTAACTCTTCGTAAGCTTTTGATGATTTTCCGTTATCCCACTCTTCATTTGCTTGGTTCGAAAGCCTGACCAAATTAGAATATCGTCGAGCCATTTCATCTTCGAGTGTCTTTGGCCTCCAGAGATTTGAAATCTTTGGTCGGTCTTTTTCGCCAACCTGCCAAGTGCAATAATCTCCCTTTTTACAGACATAGTCACCGGCTGTGACTTCACCCGAAAAGACATAAAGTTCACTTTTGTTTTTACTGGTTAGCAGCCAATAAACGGCATCTTTGGCAAGTAAACTCACATGCGGAGTGCTCAATTTCAAAGACTGGGTGAACGCCCCGGGCTTGACCCAAACCTTCATCCAACCTCGTTGAATGTCCAATTCGTAAGCGGTCTTCGCAGTATTCCACACACCGCCACCAATATGACCACGCAGTGCCCCACCACCAACCCATTGCAAGGTTTCATTCATCTGAACATAAATGCCAATACGGTCTGAGGGAGCAAAAGAATCGCCATATTCAAGCCATTCACCGGTTTTGACGGCGCGCTTCTTTCTATGATCGACTGTTTGATCAATATTGATATTCAACAGCCCGCCTTCAACCTGACGGAGATATGGCGGCAAAAGGAACTCATCTTCCTTACGCTGAACTAAAATCGCTGATTTTTGATCAGCATGAACCCAAGGCGAGATCGTCCCCAAGCCTAAAAGTATCAATAATTTCGCGCTGCAATCGACAAACACTCGCATATTTACAATTTTAACATGAAGTTCTATTCTAACAACACTATGAGCGGAAGTTTTGCAAATGAAGCAGTCGGAACGTTGAAAGAAAAATACCTAGAGATGGCCAAAACCCAAGGCTTTCAGGCTGCAGTGAACCAATTGCACCATGACCTTTGGGAAATGGAAAAAGAATGCTTTGATTCACCAGATGGTTTTCGTCCGAATCTCTGGAAAACCCTGAACGAGATGCGCATCTTTTCAAGAGAACTCTGGGATACCAATCTCAGCAGCTAAGCCGTCTGACCTTTAGGACGATGGATACTGACTGTGCCCGCAAATAAATCATGCAGGGCTTTTCTCTGCGGATGAAATGCCGCCATTAAAAATCCGCAACCAATCAATACATAAGAAGCCGCGTAACCGAACATTCGAATGACTGCTTGTTTATGAGTCATGTTGTTTCCGGTTTTTTCATCGATTACATAAATACCGAATAGCTTTTTGCCAACCGTGGTTCCAGTCCGAACCTGATAGCGGCAGTAATACCAATACGTAAAGCCAACACTCAACACCACGCCAAGCACCTGTTGGGTAAATGAATCAATCGGCAAAACTTCGGCTAAGGCATATTCAAGCAGTAACTCAAGTCCGTTGACGAGTATAAAATCAATCAAATGCGCAACAGCGCGTGGCCAAAAGGCGGCATAATTCATATTTTTTCACCTTCAATTGAGTGCTTCTTCACCGGGCGTTGCACGACACCGATCATCACACCGGTAAAGATGAAAATAATTGAAACCAATGAACGCGTCGTTGGCAATTCGTTTTGAACCAGCCATGCGAATAAAACGGCAATCACTGGCTGAAGATAAATGAATACCGCAACTGAAGACGCACTGACTCGTTTCAACGTCCAGGAATTCAAGAAATAGGTCAGAAGGGTTGCACCGATAATATTGTAGATGATTGCCCCACCCAGTGTTTCATCAAATGTCGTATCAATCAGGAGATGCATGTCATTGAAACTGAATGCGCCGATCACTATGGCTCCGAATAAACACATCCATGCCGTAACCCAGTAGGCTGATTGGTTTTTAAGAAAATCCCGGCTAATGGTGAAGAACACTGAAAGCGAGATGCAGTTTAAAATCATGAAGACATCCCCCTTCATCGTAGCGCCAGTCGATTGAAAGTCTTCAAAATTGCGCAATACCAATACGCCCATCACTGCAACTATGAAGCCGAAAGCACGATTCACCGTTAGACGTTCTTTTCCAAGAATGATCGCCACAACCAAAGTGAAAATAGGAATCAGAGTGTTCAAGATCGCGCCATTGGTAGTGGTCGTATTGCTCAAGCCAATCATGAAAAAAGTCTGACTGAGGACCATTCCGAAAAAACCGTAGAAAAAAGTTTTTGATAAAAAATCAAAGTCGAACTTTCGCTGTTCCTTGGGAACAAAAATGAACGAACTGATGAACATCAAAATTGCTGCTGTCCCCATTCGTACCGAAGACCACAAAACCGGAGGAAAGTGGGCAAGGATGATCTTGGAAGCGGCAAAATTCAACCCAAACAGCAATTGAACCAGCATCAATGCAAAATAAGGCACCAGTGATTGATTCGAGGTTTTTTCAGTCATTCCCAAAGTTTATCTCAAGCCACCCCCTCCGAAAAGGTGTGCTTTTCGAAATAAAAGAAACAAAAATTTGACATGCCGCCAAAAATTCGATAATTCTTCCGCCGTTCATAATCAGATTGTTTCTCCCCCATCCCGAAATATCTGATTGTGAAGAGAGAAAAGGGTTCGATTTCGGTCGAACCCTTTTGTTTTTTTCAAGTTTCAAGTGTGTCTTCCGATACGCAGAGAGATGAGTCTCTCTTCTTCATGGATTGAAAAAATCCAAAGCCTTCCTGTTCTGCCTCAAGTGGCCATGCGTGTAGCTGAACGCATGCAGTCGCCTACGGCTACCACCGAAGAAATCGCAAAACTCATCCGTTCCGATGCGGGTCTTACTGCAAAACTACTGCGGCTCGCAAACTCCTCCTATTATTCCATTCCTGGTGGTGTAAGTGATGTGAATAAAGCACTTCAATTCCTAGGCTTCAACACTGTTGCCCAGTTAGTGCTGACCTCATCCATTTTCGGATCATTCCGATCACAAGGGACCAGGGAATTTCCACTCAGCAGCTTCTGGACACACTCTTTTGCAGTCGGGCTACTTTCTGAAATCACCGCGCGTTCACTGCAACTTCAAAATGCCAGTGATTGTTTTATCGGTGGACTCATGCACGATATTGGAAAACTCATCATGATGGAGTTGTCTTCAGATCAACTTTCAAAAATTTCAATTCATGCCCGTGAACACCAGGAAGGTTTCATTGAAACCGAGCAAAGTCTTCAGCTCCCGACTCACGTGGAATTGGGAACCGCCCTGGCAAGATTCTGGAATCTTCCTAATAGTGTTTTTGAAGCAATCGAAAGCCATCACCAGACTGTACACAAATCTACGGAAGCGGCGATTGTTGCATGGTCAAATCAATGGGTTCACTCGAAAAGCATCGGCCATTCCGGTAACTATAAGCCTGCAGAGGAAATCAATGGTGACGTTTCCATTGGCACATTGAAATTAAGCGAAAAACATAAAAGCCAGATTGAATCGACTTTCTTGAAAGAATTCGAAAAAGCGGAGGCTATTTTGAATGGCAATTAAGAAGCTGAAGCTGATTCAAAAACCACTCGAAGCACCCGAATGGCTGAGCAGGCTCAATTCGGCTGTGATGGTTTATCAAAAGTCGACGAATGAGATTTGGGCAAACCCTGAATTTGAACGGGTATTCGGCAAGGTTGATCTTGAAGGCTTTCTGAAGCCCCAATCATTACACCTCTTCAATAAAAAACCAGTTACGATCGAGACCCTGACCCAACCGGCCCAGTACGAAGAATATGTAATTGTGAATCAGAAAGCTGAAAGCTTTTTTGTGAACCTCAAGGTTTCGTCAATTGATTCAGATGTAGAAAGCCGTTTTGTGGTTTTTGTTGATGATGTCACCGAAAAAGCGAAGAACCAGCAAAATTCGATCCGAAATCACTTGAATGCGATCGAAGACCGAAACGAACAGATTCGAATCCTGCAAAAAGAGAAACTTGAACAGATCGGCAGATATGCCGGCGGTATCATGCATAACCTTTCTCAACCGCTCCAATGCATCAAGGGTAATACCGATGAATTGGCCGCAACGGAAAAACTTTCTGAACAGGGAAAAGATTTTGTCAGCGAAATTCAAAAGGCAACGAACTACCTTTCCGACATCATTCGAAGTTTTAAATCTTATGTCAGAATCGGTGATGATGAAAGCGGCCCGGTATCGGTTGCGGAATCGGTAAATCAGGCCGTCTTTTTCACTAAAAACACCCTCTTGCAACAAAACATCGATCTGACAGTAAAAGACCTTGCTGACGAGCTTCCTAAAATCAACGGTAAACAGGCACAACTGGTTCAAGTATTTGTAAATCTCATTTCAAATGCAAAAGATGCAATCGAGGAAGCCGGCCGCACTCGTGGAAAAATAGACATTCAATTCAAAAACGACAAGCACACCATCAAGGTTTTCATCAAGGACAATGGCTGTGGCATGGATGAAATCACCGTCAGGAAAATATTTGATCCTTTCTTTACCACCAAACCGCAGGGAAAAGGCACCGGACTCGGTCTAAGCACCAGCTACGGCTACCTGAAGGAAATGAACGCCGAAGTTTCAGTAAAAAGCGAACCAGGGACTGGAAGTGAATTCACACTGACTTTCCCCATCAATACTTTAAAAGGAGAAAAAAATGGCAACTAACCCTACGATCATGATTGTTGAAGACGATGATGGAATCCGCAAATTACTGAAATCAAGATTTGAACGTGAAGGCTACAAGGTACTGGAAGCCGAGAATGTCGATGTTGCGCTTGGAAAACTTGCAACAGCACCTGAAGTTTCAGTGATCGTAACCGACTATCGCATGCCCGGTAAAAACGGAGTTGAACTATTGAAAGAAGTGAAGGCAAAGCCTCGTTCACCTAAAGTGATCATGCTAACCGCCTACTCTGAAAAAACCACGGCAATCGACGCTTTGAAACTCGGCGCTTCTGATTACATGGAAAAACCTTTCGAAATGGAAGAAATGGTCCACTCAGTGAACCGCACCCATAATGAATTCAGACTGGAACGCGAAAATGAAGAGTTCGTTTCCAGACTGGAAGCACGCGTTGCCCGTGTAGAAGGAAAATCAGAAGACACCTATTGGTTTGTTTCAAAGGCAAAAGCAATGGAACCGGTAAACGAATGGATGAAAGTGCTTCAACGTGAATCGATGCGGTCTGCAGGTCAGGTCGATGTTGAAGAACCATCGACACTGATTACCGGTGAAAGCGGTTGTGGAAAAGAAGGCGTTGCACGAATGATTCACGCCGGTTCAAAACGTGCAAAAGGCCCTTGGATTGCTGTGAACTGTGCCAACTTCAGTGGCGAACTCCTTGAAAGTGAACTTTTCGGACATGAAAAAGGAGCATTCACCGGCGCAATCTCTCAAAAAAGAGGGCTTTTTGAATTAGCCAAGGGTGGAACCCTATTCCTGGATGAAATCGGTGAGATGGACATCAAATTACAAGCGCGAATGTTGCGTGTAATTCAGGAAAAAACCTTTCGCCGAGTCGGCGGCTCTGAAGATATCACAGCCGACGTGCGCCTGATTTCTGCGACCAATCAGAACCTCAATCAATTGATTTCAAATGGTGATTTCCGCGAAGACCTCTATCATCGTGTTTCTCGTGTCGTGATTAATGTACCGGCACTTCGCGAACGTACTGAAGACATCGTCTCGATGAGCGCTTTGTTTTTCGAACGCGCGTTTCACGCAAGAGGGAAAAAGTATGAAGGCATGACTGCTGATGCAGAATACCTTTTGCAAAATTACTCATGGCCTGGAAACGTTCGAGAGTTGTTGAACGTTGTCGAAAGAACCGCCCTGCTCTGGAACAAGGAAGGTTCGATTGATGCTGAAGATATTTCATTGGGTGCTGTTGGTTCAAATCCCAACCCTCCGACACCCCCGAAGAAACGCTTTGAGTACAATGAAGATTATCGTCCCGGTGTATCCATGGACGTAAAGGACTACTCCGGTTCAGATTCTCAAAACTATACCGTGATGAAGAAGAAATGGTCAGAACATTTCGAAAAAGAATACCTCATCAATCTTCTGAATCGCACCCAAGGCAATGTAACTTCGGCAGCCAAAGAATCTGGAATTGATCGAAGCAATTTCCTGAGACTATTGCGTCGTCATGGCATTAATGCCCAAAACTTCCGCGGTGTAAGAACCCTGAAAGCTGTTGCTTAAGCATTGAAATGATTGGGGTTTTATCAGCTTAAACTAATCCAGTTTAAAGTTGTTGACGCGTAGCAGCGTGGCTGATAAACCCCCTTTCATGAAATCAATCTTCGCATTGGCATTGAGCGTCCTGCTACTGGCACCGTTTTCAGCAACTGCAGATACATCATGGATGGAACCTGCATACGATGAAATCGACTCTTCGCTTGAAACCCTCTCTCCGATCGATGCACCGGAAAAAGAAATTCAATTTTCATCCAATCACGACGATATTTACCGGGCTAAGATTGTAGCGATCATCAATAAATCAACCATTGGTTCGACCACTCAACTCATGCGTGTTTATGTCGATGGTGAATTGAAATTCGAATGGAAAGTATCAACTGGTCGCGAGAAAGTTGAAAAAGCTAAAAGTGGCCGTGTATACAAAACTACTACTCCCGTAGGCTATTATCGTCCGACTAAACTTGTTAAAAACTATCATTCCAATACCTGGAAAGCTGAAATGCCAAATTCGGTGTTTTTCAACGGCGGTATTGCCGTCCATGCAAGTACACACATTGACCAACTTGGACAACGGGCGTCTGGTGGTTGCATTCGACTTTCACCGAATCATGCGGCAACTTTCTTCAAGTTGGTTTCTTCGATGCAACGGGAAGAAGTAAATATCATTAATCGTATGTCTGGAAAAAATTCACTGAACTCAAAAGGTGAACCAATGAAGGTCATGAATCGTGATGTACTGATCATTGTTGAAAATAAAATCTAATCAACAGATCAATTTTTAGGGGGGTACGCTTGTACCGAAATGAGGTAAGCAGACCGGGAAGGTCTGCTTACCTCATTTTTTTTGATTAATTTTTCCTGATGAATGATGCCATGAAAAAGCCATCGGTATCATACGGGCCAACAAACCCTTGCGATTGAAGTTCGAACCCTTGCAGATTGCTTTTGATCCAGTCGACCTGGTCGAGCGTTTCTTTTTTAGAAAAAGTGCAAACTCCATAAATCAATTCGCCACCAATTTTAACCAAAGGGGCGTAATCGGTCACAACCTTCTTCTGCAAATCAGTAATGTCGAGGCTGTTTTCCAAGTTGGGTAAAGGTTTACGGTTCCACTTGCTATCAGGATTTCTGCGAAGTACTCCGTGCCCACCACAAGGACTATCTACCAAAACACGATCTGCTGATTGATTGAATTTCGAGAGCTGCACTTGACGAGCTTCTTCATCTGGTTTCAACAATACGGCCTGAATATTGCGATCAGGGGAACGTTCTGCACGCTTACGTAAACTTTGAATTTTTTTCTCGTAGACATCGTATGCATAAACCCGACCCTGCCCCCGCATCAGATCGGCAATCGCTAGAGCCTTGCCACCGGCACCCGAGCAAGCATCAATGACCGTCATCGGAAGGATGTTTTTAAGGTTTTCCTTACTGAAGAAAACCATGTCTTTATTCGCACCGACAGAAGGAACCGGAGAAAGCGCAGACTTCACCTTCTCGCTTTCAAGAGCATAAATCGACATGAGCTGCGACCCTTCGTCTTGAATCTCATACCAACCCTTTTGAAAAAGAGGCGACTTCTGAACCGGAGCAAACCCTTTGAATACGCGGGCAAGAATGGAATAATTACCCAAGCGAAACTTCGGCAAATCGACATTTGATGCAAATTCGGTTTTCAGCTCCTCTTCACTTTCGCGAGCTTGACGATGAAGTCGAATCGTTGTGAGCGGATCCTGGGACATCATCACACACATTTTTTCAGTGACTTCCTGACCCCAATCACGCTTCCACTCTTCAACCAAGTGAGTGGGGAAATCGATGATGGAACCTTGATTCGGGTACTTTCCACCCGATTCCCAAATGCGATTCAAAACCTCATGGATTCCAGAATGTTTTTTGAGTCGAATAAAACTCAATTGCCAGAACTCCTCAGGGCTATCAGCAAGCTCGATTCCAAAGTGGGCAGCCAATGTAAGTGGACGACGAAGAAATGCGCCCAGATAAACTGCGACCTTAGGTCGCTGAAGCGGGTGCACCTTTGAAAGAAGTGAATCAAAATGCGTTTGGCTTTCGCATAACTCAGCGAAAACTTCGCTCAAAATTGCACTTTTCATGCTTTACCAGCTGTAGTTTTCACTTCGTGAACCTTGATCATGTTAGTCGTTCCTCTTCTCAAGGTTGGAACACCAGCGGTCACTACAATCAAGTCCCCTTCTTGAGCTCGATTGTTTTCAACCAGTACATTACTCACCATTCCGAAAAGGTCGTCTGTCGCGACAATATCAGGAATCAATACTCCGTCGACACCCCAGACAAAAGCAAGCTTACGAAGTGAAGCCGGATTATCCATGATCGCGATAATTGGGTTTTGTGGGCGATACTTCGCCAAAGTTCTAGCCGCTGTTCCAGAGTGAGTGAGACATGCGATCGCAGCCGCACCAACGTGAGCCGCAATTCTTGAAGCACTGAACTCGATCGAATCAACCACTGAACCATGAATCGGAATCAAAGGTTGATGAACGGAGTAACGACCGCCTTCACTTTCAGCTTCTTTGATGATTCGAACCATGGTTTCAACTGCAATCACCGGATAATCACCAGAAGCAGATTCAGCAGAAAGCATCACCGCATCGGTACCATCAAATACGGCATTTGCCACATCTGAAGCTTCCGCACGTGTTGGTGTCGGACAAGAAATCATGCTTTCAAGCATCTGGGTGGCGGTAATGACCGGAACGCCCAGTTCATTCGACATGCGAATCAGCATTTTTTGAATGATTGGTACTTTTTGCGCACCCAACTCTACAGCCATGTCACCACGAGCAATCAAAATACCATCGGTCACTTCCAGAATTCCTTCCGGTGCATAAACCGCTTCTTCCCGTTCGATTTTTGCGACAATCAACGGCTTGTGGTTACTGGTCTTACGAATCAAATCTTTTACAAAGGTAATGTCTTGAGGCGTACGAACAAACGAAAGTGCCACGGCATCCACTCCGAGCTCAAGACCGAGCTTCAAGTCATGCAGGTCTTTATCGGTACAACCAGGGAGAGAAAGCGGAGAACCTGGAAGGTTCATTCCTTTATTTGAAGTGAGTTTGCCGCCAATAGAAATCGTAATCACAATTTCAGGTGCATGCACTTCCTTCACTTCACTTGAAACTTTTCCATCATCAAAAAGAACGCGAGCACCCTTTTTCAAATCTCTGGAAAGTGGTTCCGCGATTTCAGCTGAAATCGGCATCGGTATACGTCCGACCAGTGAGGAACGAGGGTTGGTTCCCTCCGGATAAAGCAAAACTTCATCACCCGCTTTCAGGTGAATCCCTTCTGGAGGAAGCTTACCTAAACGTAACTTTGGACCTTGTAAATCTTGAAGAACCGCTACATGGCGACCACAGTTTGCTGAAGCATCTCGAACAGCTTTGAATAAGCCGCGATGCACATCATGGGTACCATGACTGAAGTTCAAACGGGCTGTATCCAACCCTGCTCGAATCAACGCTTCAATTTTTTCTTGAGTATTACTCGCTGGGCCAAGGGTGCCGACAATCTTAACTTTTCGATTTGGAGATGAGTGCATGATTACGTTTTACCTTATCAAGTTCTTCCTCATAATGCTCTGTTAAAAGTCTTTTTTGTTCTTTGCCGAGCATTTCCTGATGGCTCAATTGAAACTCATAGGCTTTGACCCGCTCATCGAGGAGGCGTTTGGATGATCTCTCCTGTTCATGAAGCTTCTTGTCAAAATCAAACTTAACCTGTTGCATCTCACGATCATGGTCTGCCTGTTGATCCAAAATCTTTTTTTCAAACTCTCGACGAGTATCATTGAGTTTATAAGTCATCTCTCGCTCAGAGCTCCTACGCTTATTCTCAACTTCTTCCTGTTCACGATACTTTTCCTCTGTCAGTACCGCTTTCTGGTCTTTCAGGCTTTCCTGATGTCGTTCTTCCTGTTGATTTATTTCGATCGCATGTTTTTGATACTGACGCTGCTGCTGATCACCATGTTTTGCTCGCAGATTGCTTTCAGTCATTTCAGCGCGCGATTCCAAATCCAGATAGCTTCGCTCAAGGCCCCTTTTTTCACTTTGATACTGGGTTCTCAAGTCGCGATTAAGCTCATGCAATCGACCGGAATTTTCTGAATGGAGTTGCTCTACGATTTTGCCATTCTGATCTCTAAGCGCATCAACGGTTGCTTGATTGCGCTGATTGACCTCGGCAAGCTCAGCACTGCTTCGTTGATAATGATAATCGTCGATCTTCTTTCTCGCTTCCAAAGAAACCTGGGTCGGGTCAGAGACATTCGAAAGCTTCTTGATCTCATCGTCTTTTTGATTCAACTTAACCTGGGTTTCTTCCCTGTTTTTACGAATATATTCGTTATATTGCTTTGACTGCTCGTTGATCGCGCGATCGGATTGAGAATTGTTTTCCTTTACCAGCTTCTGGGTGGTTCTATTGTTTTTATATTTTTCATTTGAAAGCTCGGTCTCATAATACTTCTTCAGCGCATCCGCATCGCGTTTTTGTTCGGCGGATGTGCGTGCAAACTCTTCTTTTTGTCCACTCAGCATTTCAATGTTTTTTTGATTCGAAGTAGAAATTACGTCTTGAATCTTTTCAGAATGATAAGCCTCACGAGCATTCTTTTCTTTTGTAATACTCTCCAACTCACCACGGTGAGCCTCTGCAAGCCGCTTCCGTTCACTGATCCCTTCACGCTCGAAATCGGAATAGCGCCGCCCTAATGAATCATATGACTCTTCTTTTAGTTTTCGAACGTCTTCAGCAGCCTGCTTTTTAATCTCAACCAAGCGTTCCTGATATTCCTGCTTGGCGGTGATCAATTCTTTTTCATAATCAGTCTTAGCTTCGCTGAGTTCGCGATTGTGCGTTTCCCTTTGTTGGGCCTTATCTGCTTCGTAAGAATCGTTTGAACGAGATGAACTAACCGATGACATCCCTCTCAGGATAATCGAACATGATTATTGAAAAAATCGGCAAATATTGCCTCTTAGAGGGTAGAAAGCAGTTTAGTAATAAAACCGCCGAAGCCACCGTTTGAAAGTACGGCAACCAGATCGCCTTTGCGCGCTGAAGCAGCCACACTTTTGACGCCTTCATCCACTTCACCGAAACAAACGGCGTTCACGCCTCGATGAATCAGTCCATCGACCAGTTCCTGACTCGAGAATTGCTGATCTTGTGGAATCTTGCTTTGATCGAAAGCGGTTGCAATAAAGACGGTATCAGCCAGGTCAAATGCTTCGGTGTACTCTTTTTGAAAAACTTTTCGTCTCGATGTAGCACTTCTTGGTTCAAATACCGAAATCAATCGACGATCTGGGTATTTCATTTTCAAGGCTTTCAAGGTTTCGCGTACTGCAGTCGGATGATGGGCGAAATCATCAATGACCAGAACGCCATTCTTTTCACCCCGTTCTTCCTGACGACGCTTCACTCCCTGAAAGGTTGCCAGACCTATTTTGATCTGATCAACCGGCAACCCCAATTCCATACATTCGATATAAACAGCAAGAGCATTCAATACATTATGCTCACCACATAGGTTGATCTCGAGATGGTCTTTTTTCAACCCTCGATGAATCACGTCAAATGAGGTTTTAACTCCATCCGTCTTCATGTCTGAAAAAGTGTAATCAGCCTGATCAGCAACATTACGGGAATAAGTGATCAGTGGTACTTTTGATGCTGAAATGAGCTCGCGTACATTTTCAGTCTCAATACAGGCAATCAATCTTCCAGGAGTGCGAATACGGGAAATCAAACCGGCAAAAGCCTTTTTCACCGCAGCAAGATCAGCGTAAATATCGGCATGATCGAACTCAACCGATGTTAAAATCACATCATTCGGCAAGTAGTGATTGAATTTGGGTACCTTGTCCCAAAATGCAGTATCGTATTCATCGCCCTCAAGAACAAAGTATTTCTGGGTCGACGGGACATGAAAGCTATGTGGCAAACTATGAGAAACACCACCGATAAAATAACCGGGGTCTTGCCCCGCTGAAGAAAGCACATGGGCCAATACACTGGATGTCGTGGTCTTACCGTGCGTTCCTGCTACCACCAAATTGCGGGTATTTGGCAAAATATGTTTTTCCATGAATTCAGGAAGAGAAACAAAGACCCCGCCACTTTGCTCAATGGCAGCCATCTCTACGTTCCCCTTACTAATCACATTACCAATGACATACAGATCGGGCTTTGTACCATCTGAAGAAATGATTTTTTGAAGATTTTCGGCCGAATAAGGTGAAAACAACTCCACGCCAGATGCCTGCAATACATCACTCATCGGCGGATAGACGTTTTGATCGCTCCCCGTCACCCGGACCCCTGCACGCTTCAAATAAGAAGCGAACGAGCCCATGAGGGTTCCACAAACTCCAAGAATGTGCACATGTCGGAATGAATTCATTGGTTTATTATAGAAGGCTCATTTACTTGATGCCAACTACAAAAGCGATCCAGGAGTAGGCATTATCGCCTTTTTCTGTCTGTACATATTCTTCCGTACCGTTGCCGTCTTTATCTGCCGCTTCCCAATAGACCACCACATCCTTAAAGCCTGCTTCAAGCATGATTTCCTTCAGCTCAGGAATCGACCAGATACGCCAATCGTAAACGAAACAATCCTTGTGGAACACTCCATCAACCGATTTGAAATGAATCGCAAAAAGACCGTGGTGATTGATCGGATCAAATGATTTCTGATCCCAGTAGTAAGTGTACTTTCCACCCACTTCTTTCACATTATAGGTTTTTTGTTCCTTGCCCTCTTTGATCAGGCCAGGCCCACCGGCAAGCTCAAGGTTGAAAATCCCGTCTTTATGGAGGGAGTTTTTTGCAGCAACAAAATATTTCTTCAACTGTTCACGGGTTTTAAAAATATTAAATGAAAAATTGGCAGCACCGATGACATCAAATTTCTCATTGGTCGGCGTACACACGTCTTGCAAATAAACCCGGACTCTTTTTTTCTGAGCAGGGTTCAGTTTACGATACCCGTTTTTCATTCCGTATCCAACCGGTTCAGGGTCGAGATCCATCCCGGTAGCAGTGCGTTTTTCGTTTGATTTAACCCATTCGCATGAAATCAGAAAAGTTCCACAAAAATCCTCACGCAAACTCATCGCTTCACGCTTGCGAATATCCTTGAACATCTTATCGTAAATCTCAACATGTTGCTCAGGCGTCTGGACCGAGTTTTCGTAATATAAATACTTATTGAATTTCACTGGTTTTACTTTTTGTTTAGCCACGATGCACTCCGATTAATATTATGATTTAAACTTTTACTTTCAACGACAAAGTCAGCACGAACTCAGCCACTGGCGCATCACCAGACACCTCAGGAACAGTAGCAATGATCGTTACCGGCAAGTCGACTCGTTCAAGGGTTTCTTCAGCTTTCTTGACCGCATCGCGAATTTTGAGACCATCCTTACAAGTAAAATAAGTGCGGCCTTCAGGGCGTTTCAAGAATTTCGCCTGAAAATCCTTGAAGATCAGCGAACCTTTTCCTTTTTTAAGTTCTTGGAGTGCCCGAGCAGCGATATAACCGCCAGCGGCATCTGCTCCGATGCAAAGGGTTCCAAAATACATTGAACCAAGATGATTTTTATTTCTTCTTTGAAAGGGAATTGAAATCACGACTTCTTCATCATTCATTTTCACTACCGTCGGATTCACCCAGAACAAAAGCGGGATCTTGTAAAATGAAAACGCACGAAGAAAAACAGTGTCTTTGAAGGATATACTCATGATGTGGAGGTCTCCCCGACAAGCATAAACGGAATGAACATGAAAAGCAACCGATCAAGGCACGGAAAGAGCCTGATGAAAAGCCCTGCGCAAATCACGAATTCGAATATCTTCACGAGACGGATGAACACGATTCGTTAACAGGATCGCAAATCGACCTTGATCAAGATCAATCCAAAGCGAGGTCCCCACAAAACCAAGATGACCGATTGAGGAAGATGGAAAAACAAAACCGGTAGAACCGGTTCCATCTACCGCTGGAACATCAAACCCCAATGCCCTTCGTGCACCAAATGAATCACTCTGTGATTCTGAAAACTTTCGTAATGTTGCAAAACCCGCTATTTTTCCTTCAACCAATGCACGAACCCAAGCGATCACATCATTGACCGAACCAAAAACTCCCGCATGTCCCGCAACTCCACCCATGCTCCAGGCATTGTCATCGTGCACTTCCCCCTGCAACAACCCCCGCCAGGGACAGTTTTCAGTGGCAGCAATGCCCGCCAAAACATTTCTTCTTGAAGATAATGGACGGTATTCCAATTCACAGCCATTGATCCCATTCCAAACTTCGCGCTTGAGCAATTCGTCGAGTGAAATACCAGTTATTTTTTCTGCATGTTTTCCGAGCAAAATAAAACCCAAGTCGGAATAGACGATTTTTTCACCCGGCGCACGCTCAACAGGCACATTGGAAACCAAATCATAAAAATAATTTTTACGTTCCTGTATCGGTGTCTGAATCAAAGCCCGGTCAGAACCAAAATGAGAAATCATCTCTTCATAGAATGGTTTCCAAGCGGGTAAACCTGAAGAATGTGCAAGTAACTGCCTGAATGTGAATTCACGAGCAGGATACAGTGAATCGAGATCGATCAATCCAGACTCCAGCCACTTCATGTATAGAGCAGTAGTGGCAAGAATTTTCGTCAACGATGCAAGATCAAAGACCGTATTTTGATCTGTTTTATTTGAGGAAATGAGGCTTTCAGTTCCAGCAAAAACAACGCTCACCCCTGACCAATCACTGAAATCGCCCCAAGCCGCAACCATGCCTGAACCAATCTGCATGGCTACCGCCTCTGATAGGAGGCTTTTTATTTTTTTTGATCGGGCACTATCTTGAATCACCATTGAATATCCGAATCTTTCACTGCCCACTTCATCATTTTCACCACTAGCGGCTGATCACTCCCATCACGGTCTCTGACCAACTTCATCGCTTTCCAGATTTTACTCGCTTCCGGATGGGCACCCGTCACAGCAACTCTTCCCGCACCATAGTTCACCGTTAACCCGTTAGTGCTTCCGTCATCATAACGGGAAGTAATTCTTAACGAAGGCTCGCTAACTCCGTTCAAATCAATAAAAGGTCCGCCATGATAATAAATCGATCGAACATCATTTTCCCAGGCAATATCAATCATCCGTCCGCGTCCATCTGCTTTATCCCACAACTCGGTCCGTCCCGGAATAATTCCCAGTCCTTCCAACTTGGTTGTACCCACCCGTTCAGTAGATAAAAATGCGCCGGCACAAAAACCGACATATCCACCGCCGGAAAATACAAAATTCCGGATCGCAGACAACATTTTTGACCCCATAGCCTTTGAAGCTGCTCTTGAATTTCCACCAGGCTGAACCCACAGTTTAGCCTGATTGAATATGCTGTAATCCCGAAGGCGGGCATTCACAATTTTAACTTTAAACCCTGCTAATCGTGCACTTTGCGCCGCCGAGGTCCAGCAATTCAAACAGGCACCAGGACCATTATAAACAAGTGCAATCGGCTGTTCTGCGAACGCTTGTGTCGCTACCGAAAATGAAACCAACATTGAAAACACAAAAATAATTTTCTTCATTTGAATGCCCCACAATCGACCATGCTTTGGTCTTTAAAAACACAATACGAATCCTGATTACCCTTCTCGTCAGCCAAAATCGCCACCAAACCGCCTGCCAAGTTCATACAACGCCAGGCTCTGGGATTTCGACCTCCGAGATTGGGCTCTTTCCGATCCCGCCTTTGATTCACTCGATCAACGGCCTTCAATGCCTGACAGTCCCTGATGCAATTCTCACTTGCCCAAATTCCGGGCCTCACTTCATGAACCACATACGGAGTATTGGATAAATAAACCGTTTTCTTTGCAATGGTTGCTGCATGAAGAGGCAATGTGCTCAAGAAAAACATCGTAGAAGCCCAGAATATGGATCTCATTCATTCGCTCCCTTTTTATTAGTAACAACCGAATCAAGCCTGCTCACCGTCATGACATCCAATTCATATGAGTTTTGAAGCAAATGAGTATCTTTGATCCATGTCTTACCGTTTTCACAACCTTGATGGGTATTCGACTCACAATGAGCACCCCAAGAATTTTGAACTAAAAACTCACAAGACTTCTGATCTTTTGATTTCCTAGCACCGATAATGGTCACGAAATGCGAATCACCGTTATTAGCCGAGCAATTATTCAAGGCTTTCCAACTTGGCGTATAACTTGGCTGCTTCAATAGTGCCGAACACATTCTTAGTCCAACGGGAAGAGGATCATTATTTGGGTTCAATCTTTTCAAGATTGCTGCACCAAAGTTTTTTCTCGCAGTTTCCTGTTTTTCTGGTGTGGTCAATGAAGCCGGATTATCAAGATTGATCGAGTCGCAGCTAACCTTGTCTTTCAAAACCACTCGGTTTTTGGGAATCATGCATGCCGGTGAAATCGCACCCAAAATCAGATCTACATTCGGGTTGGACAAGCTCTGCAAAAAGGCTTCAAAATGCTCTTCTCCGTTCAAGGCACTAAACGCATTGGCAATTGCAGTGATGTTCTTTTTAAGCTCACTCAATTCCCCTTGAGTGCATTTTTCCCATCCGGTATTCGCACTCAACTTACTGCCTAAACCCAACTTGAACTTTTCAAAAGAATAGACCGGTTTGGATTGACCTGTGACATTCTTCTTGAAAAGTGCCAGTAATGCAGGGGCATTTTCTTTCAATTCCTCATAGAGTTTCGGATTAGCAACCTTTTCTTTCTTCAAATACTCCATCAAGTTTGCAACCTCGTGCAAAACAGCAGCCTGTTTTGCTATCGGATCAATTGATGAACCTGATGGGCCATCGACATTCATTTCATCTTTTCCGAATATATTGTCCCCAGGACCACTGACAGATTCATTTGAAAATGGGTTGCTTGAAGATGTTTTTTTACTTCCACTGAATGGATTGGTTGACGAGCCTCTGGAAACCGCATCGGCATAGGTACTTAGACCTGAATTTTCGAGAATGCTGAATTCTCTTGGGCAAAGACTGATCGGTGAAATGTTGATTGCATCGCAAGTGTTGCCGCTTTCATTAAACGACTCGGCAGTTTTACCTGATCCGGATAAGTATTTAACGGAACCTTTTAGGAGTTCGTTTTTTTTAGCCTGCAATGAAAGTTCAAGAGCTGAAAAATTTCGATGAAACGGGTCTACTGCTTGCAACATCAGTGCAGCAGTACTGGCATAACAAATTCCAAGATCATCTTGATCAAGAACCGGTGCATACGAAAGCGGCCTACCCTCCTGATCAAGTCGATACTCTTTTTCAGGACACGAAAAAGATGCAACCGAGGGTGACGGAGTCGGAGTCGATTTCGGAGTTGCACTCACTGGTGAAACAAAAGCCTCCATCAATAGAATGGAAAAACCGAATGAGGACAAACTACTCCATTTCAGGCGTTCTTTTTTCACCCAATCATTGTATCAAAGACAAAAAAACAAGACAAAATGGCTAATTATTGACGGCTTCTATCTCTACCAAAAACCATGGTCAGCATCAGAAAAAACAAAGCATTTACGGCAATGAGCTCAACGCCTAGCTTGTACCCTTCAAACAATGACTCGCTATAAAAATCAAGCAACGCCGTCAGAAGAATGGCTACCCCACAGAGATAGGGCACACGATGATGGTGCAATTTGATCGAAGTGAAAATTCCGATTCCATATAGACCGATCAATGGACCATAAGTATAACCAGAACAACGAAGTACAAGATCAATCAAGGACTTCGCACCTGCTGCATAAATCGCAAAAATCAAAATCAAAATCAACACCGCAGCGAGCGTATGCACCACTCTCACTGGAACCCGATTTCGCCAGCTTTCGGGAAACAAATCAATCTCGATTGAAGATGCGATTGCAGGTAAAATCGTACCTGCACTGCTGAATGTTGCGGCTGCAAGACCCACGATGAACATCAATGCAGGAAAACGGCCAAGATGATTCAAAGCAAGAAACGGCAAGGCTTGGTCAGTGGCGACCCCACCGCCTGAAATCATCGGTATCGGTAGGCCACGCTCTTCATAATGGGCTTTTGCCAATGCTCCGATCGCCAAAAACACAAAATTGACCGCAACCATGACAAACGCCAGGGTAAACATGTTTTTCTTTGCATCACCCACGTTGCGGCAACTCAAGTTCATCTGCATGATATTCTGATCAAGACCGTTCATTGAACTGGTAATGAGCATTCCACCAAGAATCGCTTTCAGAAAAAAATTCGGTTTCATGGGGTCTGTGAAGAAAAGAGTCGGTTTTAAAATTTCTGTAATCGGGTCAGGTACCTTCATCCAAAGCATCACCCCAATTGCAAAAATCGAAACCAGTAAAATCACCGATTGAAATGCCTCTGTCCACACCAGACTTTTGATTCCCCCTTTATAGGTATAAAGAACAATCATTGCCATGGCAGCGGTGAAAGAAAAAATCGGACTGATCTCAAAATCAGCAAGCAAACATTGATGCAAAATCATGACCGAGATGTAAAGCCTCGCAGCTGAACCAAATGTTCGTGAAGAAATGAACAACACTGATGCTGTTTTCTGGGCATAAAGTCCGAAGCGTTCTCCCAGATAAGAATAAATCGAGATCAGGTTTCGTTTGTAGTACAACGGCAACAAGACTGTAGTGATGATCATGTATCCGAGAAAATAACCAAGGACGATCTGAAAATAAGAATAACCCTGATTAAAGACAGAACCGGGCACTGAAACAAACGTGACCCCCGAAACCGAATCACTGATCATTCCCAGTGTAATGAGCCACCAGGTGGAATTGTGACTGCCGATATAGTAATCAGAAAGGGTTGCCGAGCGGGCGCGATAAAAGGAAATCGCCAAGAGGCTGATGAAGTAAACCAAAAGGGCCATAAGCCCGTACACGGGAAGTTGAAATGCTTCGCTGATCATCATGCTCATCAGTGTAATGGATGTTTAATGAAGAATCATCCGTGAATTGCGGTAATCAAATAACCCAGGTTTCGCCGGCAATTGAGTGGCCATTCACAAAACGATCGCCACTTAGCTCACCAAGATCTAGGGCTTCATATCGCCCCTTCACCATCAGTTCTGCAAGGGCAATACCAACGGCATAGCTCTGCATGGCCCCGTGACCTGAGAAAGAATGAGCTTCATAAATCGGCGACCCGCTTGAGCCAACCAATGAAGAGACCTTACCTACAATCGCATGATGATCCGGAGAGTTTTCATATAACCCAGCCCACCCACTCACATGCTTCAAGCTTTCAAATGCGGTTGAGCGCTCATACAATGGTGCCCAGATGTGCTCTTCAAAGAATCGGTCGGCATCATATTCAAAATTGAATCCAGGTACTTCTGAAGGTGTCGCAAAACCGCTGAGTCCGTAAATCGATTCGGGGTGAAAATAAACTCCACTTGGGTCGATGATCATTCCGTATTCAGTGAGATCGACATCACG
>CALPVV020000001.1 GCA_943327105.2 Nitrosovibrio sp. Nv4 | reverse complement strand
TGGATTACCCGACTCGCCATCTTCTTCATTACCGGTAAAGGGAAGAATAACTCGAACTGAATCACCCGCTTTAACCCCGAGCTTTTCAGCCAAGGTCGCACCAAGAGTGATTTGCCCTTCTTCATTCGGAAATGAGCCACCCTTTTCAAGATGCCTCTCTACTGAAGTCACCTGATTCCAGGTTGATGGCTCAACACCCTCAATGATTCCACCCGAAACCCCGTTAGGCCCATGAAACATGACTTCGCCGATGAAGGAGCCCGTTATGGATTCAAAATGAGGAGTGAATTCGCGTAATTTTCGTTCAACATTGTCCCGATCTCGAATCGGGCTTCCACGACTATAGAAAATGATATCACCCTGAGTACCAGAAATGATCGAAGTCAGTTCTTTTTCAAAACCATTGACCACACTGGTAACTACCAATAAGGCAAGCACACCAATACAGACCCCAATGATCGAAACCAGGGTTACAAATGATAAAAAATGAGTGTGAGTAGAATCATCATCCGCTTTCTTTGAGGTCAGAAAACGCATGGCGATTCTGAGTGCGAACAATTAGTGGCCGCCTTCAGAGTCGAGGTAACGTTCGGCATCGAGAGCTGCCATACAACCGGTTCCAGCTGCAGTGATCGCCTGACGATAATAATGATCGGCAACATCTCCTGCGGCGAATACGCCAGGAATCTTGGTCTTAGTCGAACCCAATTGAATGTTCAGGTAGCCTGTTTCATTCATATCCAATTGACCTGCGAAAAGACCGGTGTTCGGTTGGTGACCAATTGCCACGAAGAAACCAGTTACTGGCAACTCGCTGGTTGCTCCGGTCTTGAGGTTTTTCAACTTAAGACCAAGGACTTCATTCTCGCCGAGAATATCTTCAACTGCAGTGTCGTAAATCACTTTGACTTTTGGGTTTGCAAGCACGCGATCAACCATCACCTTGCTGGCGCGGAAAGTGTCACGACGGTGAATCAAGGTTACTGACTTTGCAAAGCGAGTGAGGAAGTTTGCTTCTTCCATTGCAGTATCCCCACCACCCACAACAGCAATGTCTTGGTTGCGAAAAAAGAAACCGTCACAAGTAGCACAGGCAGAAACGCCCTTACCCATGAGTTTTCTTTCAGCAGGAAGACCAAGAAGCTTCGCAGAAGCACCGGTTGAGATGATCAGAGTTTTTGTTTTTACTTCTGAACCGTCAGCCAAGGTAAGAGTGAGCGGTTTTTTTGTCAGATCTACCTTTTGAACATCACCTTGTTTGAAACGAGTTCCAAAACGTTCAGCTTGCTTACGAAAGCTATCCATTAACTCTGGCCCTTGAATTCCGTGAGGAAATCCGGGGAAGTTTTCAACTTCGCTAGTAATGGTAAGTTGTCCGCCTGGTTGAGTACCTTCCACACAAAGTGGTTTCAGATTCGCGCGTGCTGCATAGATAGCCGCCGTCAAACCCGCAGGGCCCGTTCCCAGGATCACTACATTTTCAATGGTGTCGCTCATAGGTGTAAATCCGATTGAATCCAAGAATTACTTGGATTGTTCGATTTCTTCGATATTGATGTAATCTGCATTTTCAGCATCATCTGGAAGCTGTTCAAGATGACTTTTCACATCTTTGTCAGAAACCACGTTGCGAACGAGGTTCTTATCAAGCATGCGGACATCGAATTTTTTTTCTTGGATGGAGTCGTGAAGTAATGACATAGTGCTATATATCTACCGATTTTCACTGCAAATTTCAATCACGAAAGTTTTTAAGCAGATTAATCGATTTCGTGAAGCCTAGTGCCAAGTCTTAGGGCCTTTTCCATTACCTTCTTCGTCTTTTTTGCGGTCAGGAACCAATTTGAGATGACTTGAGCGCTTTTTAGTCGGTGCTGCACCTGAGCTGGACCGGTTGAAGTCCATTTTAATGCCCTTCGCCTGAAGCCACAAAAACAACCAACCTGCGCCAAGCCCCGAAAGATGGGCAATTGCACCAAGACCACCACCGCTGTTGGGATTAGAGGCCAGTTGCAGAAACTCGATCGCACTAATGATCATCACGAACTGTTTAGACTTCAACGGGAACATCATCATGAAAAGAAGTTCACGCTCTGGGAATAAAATTGCATACGCCATCAATAAGCCATAAAGACCACCGGACGCACCCATCAATGGACTATTGCTGACACTGAAAACCATCTGAAACAAGAAATAGACGAGCCCCACGAACAGGATGCAAAAGGAATAAAACTGTAAAAAACGGAGACGACCCCAGATCGCCTCGATTTCTCCACCCACAAACACCAGCACCATCATGTTGAACACCAGGTGCATCACATCAGCATGAAGGAAACTATAACTGAAGAGTTGCCAGATCATTCCATGGACGGTCGATGAAGGCGTGAGCGCAAACCATTGATTGAAGAAGTTTCCAAGAAAATGCTGCGAAAAAACCTGAATGACATAAACCACCACATAAGTGATGAGCATTTTTTTCAAGAGTTCTGAGAGGCGTATTTGCATATCAATTCCTTTGTGTTGATTCCATGAGTTCGACCAACACCCCACCGGCAGTTGCCGGATGAATAAAGTTGATGCGCATGTTTTGAGCGCCCATCTTGGGCTGTTCGTAAGTGAAGCGAAACCCTTCGCTCTTCAGAGTTGCAATCGTGGAATCAAGCTGTCCCGATTCGACCTGAAAAGAAAGGTGATGAATTCCTGCGCCGCGCTTTTGAATGAATTTTGATACTGAACCTTCCGGATCTTTTACTTCAAGAAGTTCAAGGTGAGGCGGCTCACCAGCAAGATTGAAAAAATGAACATCGACGCCTTGCTCTGGAACGCTCTCGGAAATGCCTCGAGTAATACCCAATAGCTGAAAAAGTCGATTCAGTTGAAGATTGCCGGCTTCGGTAGCGATGCCGATATGGTTGAGGGTCACGCGTGATTGCATGAGTTAAGAATAGAATAAAAAAAAGGAGCCGTCATCACCTGTTGCTGTACCCCGAATCGAACTCCTCAGTCAGTGTTCGACCCGAAATTCAAGTGTAACGGCCCCCAGTCAAGGTCTAAGCCATTTTTGCACCCACCCGTGCTCCTTCTGACTCAGACACTATTCTTATCGGGGGTGCTCAATAAAACTTGAGAATTTTTTTTAATAAATAATTTATAAATAATAACAAGCAGTTCTGCTACTATTCACCGATTTGACTGATTTCTTGACATTTTTAAACAACAAATATAGGATCCGCGACATGGCAGTAATCGAACGCATCACTCTTAGCGACAACGAAAACGATAGTGGAACCACAAGCCCTGGCTTGAGAATTTCCGTGCGTTCGACGACCTCGTCTTTATCTGATTACCCAGAATGGTGCCTAGACGGATTCGGCAAATCACCTTACGAGTCGGTAGTATCAGACGGCGCCTGTTCGTGAGCCATACCGGCCAAATCACGAATACCCTTCAACTGTTGTAAGCGATGATGCCACTGCAACGCCGTTCTCAAAATTGATTCAATATCTGAATGTACCGGCTGCCAGCCCAAAGCCATTTGAGCTTTGCTTGAGCTTGCGATTAAAAATGGCGCATCACCGGCCCTACGCGGAAACTCAGCAGCCTTTACCGGTTTATGGGTTACTTTTCTGACCGCCTCGACCACTTCCAGTACAGTTGTTCCGGTTTGTGTACCCAAATTATAAATCTCGGTTCCATTCACTTTATTTTTAGCCAAGCGAGCAAGCCCTAGAATATGCGCATGTGCCAAATCGGTGACATGAATGTAATCACGAACACAGGTACCATCGCGGGTCGGATAATCCGTGCCATAAACCTTCAACTCACCCTCCGGGTTCATCGCGGTTTCAATCACGAGCGGAATCAGATGCGTCTCGGGTTCATGCCATTCACCCATTTGACCGGTGATCGAAGCACCAGCCGCATTGAAGTAACGAAAAATAATCCCCTGTAAACCCCACTCTGTGGCGGCTTCAGACATGACTTCTTCAATTCTCAACTTTGAATGCCCATAAGGGTTCAATGGCCCGAGCGAATGTTCTTCGGTAATCGGCTCGCTCCCCTCAACGGCTCCATATACAGCAGCGGTACTAGAAAACACGATTTTTTTGCAGCCAAATTCGCGCATTGCAAAGAGCAGGTTTTCAGAACCCTCGATGTTATTCAGATGATAGATTTCAGGATGAGTCACTGATTCAGCAACGCTGATTTTACCTGCAAAATGAACTACCATTTGAGGTTGATACTTCTCGAAAAGGGTTTTCAATTTTTTAAAATCACAAAGATCCACGTTTTCGACAATCGGTGGAATGAGGTAGTTCTTTCTGAATTCATGATCAATGACATCCATCATTTCATGATGACCACCGGAGAAGTTATCCAGAACGACCAGCTGATGTGACTCAATATGTTCTTGAGCCACGCGTGACCAGTGTTCAAGAAAATGAGAACCGATGTAACCTGCACCGCCGGTTACAAACAACACAGGTAATGGATTCAATTGCTGATCGCTCATGTTAACCATGGATACCATAAAACAGGCCCAAAAGTTTAGGCTGCTTTTTTGTCATCAGAATCTTCAATGACTGTAGTTTTTGGCGAAATCGAAATAATCGGAGCTATCTTGCTCTGGTCGGCACTTGAAACAACTGTAACCTCACCAAAAAGTGATGCACTCAACCAGTGCCTCATCATCACTGACCAACTGATGGCTGGACCGATTGAAACAATTTCCAGATTCATTAATCGCTTACCGATCGTTGCCCGTGACATGCCCTGTATCAGAACGCGATTACCCCAGCTGACCGCAATTGAAAAAAAAAGGAATCCAAACCCCATTCCCAACCAAATCGCCCTTTGCGTCGCCATGGGTGAAACGTTTCTAAGAACAACCACTAACGCCCCCACCATTGCGCCGAAGTAGCCGCCTAAAATACCCGATACGACCTCGATACCGAAGTCGATCGCTGCTGCTAGCAAGCGTTTTACGTAAATATGATTGAAAAAAGCGTCAATAAACATACTCCTACCCCTATCGGCAGAGTAGTTGATTAAATTTAGCGGTTTTTCAAAGGGGCTACCTTTAAGAGCAACAGAAAGCCTGGCAGGGTCATCAGGGCACAAAATACAAAGTAATAATCCCAACGACCAAGCCCCTCTTTAATGACTCCCGAGGGCGCCGACAAAAGAGTACGCGGCAAAACAGCAAGACTGGTCAACAGTGCATATTGTGTGGCGGTAAAACGCTTGTCAGTCAAAAGCGCAATAAAGGTATTGAATGCAGGTACAGCCATTCCTGCGGTAAGCATTTCAGCCGCAATCACCAATCCAAGAAGAACAGTGTTTTTTTCTGCATTTGCCAAAACCACCAAACCTAGAATTGCGACCGCTTGTAAGAAGCCAAAGATCCAAAGTGCGCGATTCAAACCAATTCGAGCCATGATGCCTGCACCGATGAAACCACCAGCCAGCAATGAAATCAGACCAACGCCCTTCACGGCAACCGCATACTCCGTTTTACTATAGCCATGATCAACCACAAACGGTGCGGTCAGCGCACCTGAAAGGTTGTCACCGAGCTTGTAGCAAATCAAAAACGCAAGAATCAACCAAACACCCTTCATCTTGAAAAACTCACGAAAAGGTCCGACCACTGCCTCTTTGATGGTTTTGGGTGCAAGCGCTCTTGAGTCTTCCTCAGGAGCAAATAGAGTTGCAACAATTCCAAGTGAAATGAAAGCCGCAACAGTTGAATAAATTGCAGACCAGCTCCATTGATATTGATCTACAATCCAAAGTGCCATCGCACCCGCGATTAACATTCCGATTCGATATCCCGTTGAATAGAGCGAAAGGCCAAATCCCATTTCAACTTCAGTCAAAGCCTCACGGCGATAAGCATCGATCAAAATATCCTGAGTCGCACTCATGAATGAAACCAATAATGCAAGAAGTGCGGTAACCGTGATGGATTGCAACGGATCATACCCACCAAGCATCACAATTGCGGCAATCAACAGAACTTGTGACAGCAACAGCCAAGAACGTCTGCGCGTCAGGAAAGGTAATTGATAACGGTCAATCAACGGTGACCAAAGAAATTTGAGATTATACGGCAACCCCATCAATGCAAATGCACCGATTGTCTTGATGTCGACATTGAGGTCTTTCATCCAGAGTTGAAGGGTAGAACCGGTGAGAAGAAGTGGAATTCCGCTGGAAAGGCCGAATAAAAAATGAATGATCCAAATTTTGAGTTTCATGCTGAAGTAGACCCTTTACCCCTTTTTTTAGCAAAAAATTCCTTTAAGACCATCGAGCACTCTTCCATCGGTTCATACACCACTTCAAAACGGTGATTGAGTCGTTGGTCGGAATGCACATGGTACCCAAGGCAAATTGCTCCGCCCTTTTCATCCTTTGCTCCGTAAACCACCTTACGGATTCGTGCCTGTTGACAAGCACTCAAGCACATCGGGCAGGGCTCAAGAGTCACATAAAGATCACAATCATTCAAACGCCAACTACCAATGGCTTTCGATGCGGCTTCAATCGCCAGCATCTCGGCATGTCCTAGAACACTTTGCATTTCTTCACGATTATTACGACCACCGGCAATGATCTTTGAATCTTGAACTATCACCGCACCGACTGGCACTTCATCTGCCGCCGCCGCCTCGCGCGCAAGCTTCAACGCCTCAAGCAGATAGTTTGATTTCATTTTTAGGATCTTTCTGTCTCAAGAATTTTTGAATCACAACGCGCAGGCTTCTTTTGTTCTTTCGGCTCAATTCTCCGAAACGAACACCGATTCCTTTCGGATGCGTAACCGAGCTTTTTGCATTCCAGATCACCATACCTGGAATTTCAATCTTTTGTCCAAAAGCTTCTAAATTGAGAGAAACCTTTTCAAAATGAGAAAAATCAATATGGGTCTTGATGAAACAACCTTTTTGACTGAGATCAAGAATCTGTCCCGGAGTCGGGCCTTTGCTATTTCCAAAATGAACAAGCTCGATCGGAAGATTTGGCATTCCTGCGATGCCGCTTTCCCACCAACGAATTTTTGGAAACAAATATGGAACACGAATCTCTCTGGCGACGGCCAGATAAACATATGCTTGTACCAACAAAGTAAAACCGAATGCCCAAGCCTTATACTCAGATTGACTATGCTGAACCAAATTGAGTGCATTCAGATAAGTGATGAAAAATTGCGCGACGATGAACGTCCGCCAAGACCATTTTCGCAAGGTTCTCAACCCGACGCCGGTCGCGATCCAGAAGAATGATGATAGATAAAACAACGGCGAAAGGACCACATTCAAAATGCCTTGAGAACCCAACTCAAAGATAAACGATGCAAATAGCAAATAGGTGACCGGGAAGGCCACCATGAAATAAGTAAGAAATGCCGTATAGCGGGAACACCGAAGCTCTTGAACCATCTGTAATTTTCATTTTCTGATATCTTTTAAAGACTTACGAGAGTGCTTTTTTTGACGTTCTACCCATGTGAAATCTTGCATGACGACACTCATCTGACATAGGCTGAGGGTGTGAATTGGTTTCTATTGATCTTTATGGCCCAAGTGGCTCATGCCCAGCCCGTTGGCAAACCCATCGAGCACAACACCTATGAAGCAATCACCGGTGAAAGTGCCGATGAAGAGAGATCTTTTTGGGATTCCTTTTACAAACAAAAAGACAACGCATTCGGTAAAGAAGCGGTCGGGTTTTTAAAAGAGAACCTCTCTAAGATTCCCAGAGGGAAAGCATTCGTTCCTGCAATGGGCGAAGGGCGAAACGCGCTGTTCCTGGCAAAGAACGGTTTCGATGTCATCGGAAATGACATTTCTGACATCGCTGTCGACAAAGCCAAGGTCATGGCCAAGAAAATGAATCTCAAACTCAAGGCATCGGTTGTTGACTTGAAGGAATACAAATTCCCAGAAAACCAATTCGACTTTATTTTCATTTCCCTCTTTTTCGATAAAAGCCTATTACCGAGCCTGAAAAAATCTCTAAAAAAGGGCGGTTACATCATGCTCTATGAAGAGGTCTATAATGGTGACCCCAAAAAAGCCCCGTCACTATTCTGGGTTAAGAGTAACGAATTGCAAGAGCTGCTAAAAGATTTTCAAATGATCACCTACAAAGAATACGATGACCAAGGCAAACGCGTTGCCGGCGCGTTAGCGAGAAAATAATGGAACCACAAAATACATCAAACCTGGTTAGCGGCGTTGTCAGTGAAGTTTTTCCGAATCAATGCAATGTGATTCTTGATCACGATACCGATAAAAAACTACTTTGCTCTTACCGTCGTTCTCAGTTTTTGAATAAGAAAGTCGAATGGCGCGAAAGATCTCCGGTCGCTCCTGGTGACCGTGTCGAGATCAAAGTACTCGGCTCGAAAGACGGGGTGGTTGAGAACCTGATTCCTCGCAAAAACAAAATTCAAAGAAAAGCTCCGGGCCGCGAAGGCCAGGTTCTTCACACGATTGCCGCAAACGTCGATCAAGTAGTGATCGTTTCAGCATTTCTTGACCCGCCCTTTTCACCGGGCTTGATTGATCGTTTTTTGATTGCGACTCAACAAGAAGAAATCGTTCCACTCATCGTGATCAACAAGATGGACCTTGCAGAAGATCCGTCCGTCACCGACAAGACCCCATGGAAGCTATATTCAGACATGGGCTATCAATGCTTCCCGGTTTCAGCACATGACCCGGTATCTCTTGAAATTTTACGTGAAAAGGTGCGAGGCAAAACTTCTGTTTTTTGCGGACACTCGGGCGTTGGTAAAACATCACTATTACAAGAATTATTCGGTGAAAAAATAGGCAAGATCGGAAGCGTGAATTCTTACACAGGCAAGGGTAAACACACCACTACGGTTTCGTTGCTGCTTCAACCTGAACCAGGCACTCGCTTTATCGATACCCCTGGCATTAAAGAGTTCGGACTTTTCGGCATCAAACCAAACGACCTGATCCAGCACTTCCCGGAACTTTATGAAGTTCAACAAAAACGGGAGAGCATCGAAGGGCTCTCCCGTTATCATAGCTATTTAAGAATCAAGCAAGGGCTTGAAGACGAGAACCGTTAGTTCTCTAACTTATCCTTTTGCATTATCAAAAGCGTCTTTGGCAATGATCATGCGCTGAATCTGTGAAGTACCTTCGTAAATCTGATAAATCTTCGCATCACGCATGAGCTTCTCTACCGGATATTCTTTTGAATATCCGTAACCACCAAACACTTGAACCGCATTCGTAGTCACTTGCATTGCCATATCGGCAGCAAAGGCTTTTGCCATCGCTGCAAACTTGGTATTGCGGCGACCTTGGTCGATTTCCCAACCAGCACGCCACACCAGGTGACGGGCCGCTTCGATGTCTTTTGCCATATCGGCTATCATGAAACTAATTGCCTGATAGGCTGCGATTGGCTGACCAAATGTTTTACGGGTGAGCGCATATTTGATTGCTTCATCCATTGCACGTCGAGCAAGACCAACGGCACCAGCAGCCACCACCGGACGGGTGTGGTCGAAGGCACTCATTGCAATTTTAAATCCTTCACCTTCGTTACCAAGGCGGTACTTCGAAGGAATCTTCACATCTTCAAATGTGATCGCTCGTGTGTCTGAAGCTCTTTGACCGAGGTTGTCTTCCTTTTTACCGACTGTGATACCCGGCGTATCGCGTGGAACAAGAAATCCCGTCATTCCTTTGTGTTTTAGGGATGGGTCAGTATAGGCAAGTACGAAGTACCAGCTTGCCACGTTGGCGTTGGTGATCCACATCTTTGATCCATTGATCACATAGTCATCGCCCACTTTTTTTGCAGTGGTTGCAATACCCGCAACATCAGATCCAGCTCCGGGTTCAGTCACGCAGTAAGCAGCATATTTTGGCTCTCCGGTGAGCATTCCCAAAAATTGTTTCTTCTGTTCGTCATTGCCTGCAACCATCACTGGCGCTGAAGCAAGTGAGTTTGCTTCCATCGCGGTAGCAATTCCGGTACAGCCATAAGCAAGCTCTTCGGTGATGATGATGCCATCAAGAACACTTAAACCAAGTCCACCGTACTCTGCCGGAACGTGAGTGTTCATCAAACCGAGTTCCCATGCTTTTTTGGTTACTTCATAAGGAAACTCACCGGTACGATCATGGTGTTCCGCATGGGGAATCATTTCATCTTTTGCAAATTTACGAGCGAGGTCTTGAAGTTGTTTTTGATCTTCTGAGAGTTCGAAGCCGATCATGGTCGTGAATCCTTTCACTGGTTTGTATAGCAACCATCATACCACGATCAGAACTTCCGATAAAAGTGACAAGTATAGCCGTTCGGATTTTTCACCAGATAATCCTGGTGATACTCTTCCGCCAAAAAAAAGTCGCCCGCTTTTTTGACTTCAGTCACAATCGGGTTTTTCCATTTTTTTGATTCATTCCACTCTTTGATCTTCTTGAGCGCCACTTCCTTTTGATGATCATTTTCAAAAAAAATCGCCGAACGATAAGGGTGTCCAATATCATTTCCTTGACGGTTCAAAGTGGTCGGATCATGCAAGGCAAAGAAGTGATCAAGCAATGCCTCAATGGTCACTTTTGCAGGATCAAAAACAACCTTAACCGATTCTGCATGACCGGTATCACCTTTCTTCACATCGTTGTAAGTGGCATTTTTTAATGTACCACCTGAGTAGCCGACCTTCGTGTCGATCACACCGGGAATTTTTCTGATGAGTTCCTGGACACCCCAAAAGCAACCACCAGCGACTATAACTTCTTCAGTTTTAACTTTGGTGTTTTTATCGATCGGTGATTTTTTTTGAAACTCAGGAAAATCTTTCAGATATTTGCCATAGCCTTCTTTTTCAAGATCGCGGGCATGAATGAATTTAAGCGACGCCGAGTTGATGCAGTATCGTTGATGATCAGGACCGGGGCCATCATCAAAAACATGTCCTAGGTGTGATTGCGCTTCTTTTGATTTCACCTCGATACGAATCATTCCATGACTTGTATCTTTGATATTGTCTACAAGGCCGCTTTCAATGGGGCGAGTAAAACTCGGCCAACCCGAACCAGAGTCAAATTTGTCTTTCGATGAGAAAAGTGGTTTTCCATCGACGACATCGACATAAATTCCTGGTTCGTGATGATCCCAGTATTTGTTCCGAAATGGTGGCTCGGTTGAACATTGCTGCGTTACCGCAAATTGCTCAGGTGTGAGTTTCTTCAAAAGATCACTTTTGTTTGAGGATGAATCGGCTGCCATGGATATTTGTCCTTCACTGAGAGCGCTGAAAATGATGATGCTACAAAAGACTAACAATTTTTTCATAACTGCCCTTCCATCCATTAAATACGACATCTCATGAAAGAAGGTTACACTATTAATTTTATTAGTAATCTTTACGCTTGTCCGATCTTTATTGTCGGGTACAAAGACCCCCCCAGGCAAGAGATTAAATACATTTAGTTTAATATTTGATTGGCTTTTTGCACCACCCCTGTTAAACCTCGTCGTGCATGATTAAACAAATTAAGTTTACCAGTCTATTCGCGCTCGCTTCACTCTCTTTATTGAATATTGGGCCAATAGCCCAAGCTCAAGACCTCACCCCACTTCGGGCTTGCGCAAGAGCCTTATCCGTAAACATCGAGGGTGACCGATTTTCAGAGGGCTTTCCCAGCGATGATGACGAAAGCATGTATTTCATTACCTGTGACGACAATTACAATCTCGGTCGTAACCACTATATTTTAACGACAAACGGCGCTTATCACATGTTTGAAAAAACCCATGTCGACTATAAAGGTGGCCTAGAACCAACGCTTTATCGTTTCAATCTTGAAAATAAGACCTTTTACTTCAGAGTAAATATTGTCGGTGAAATGGGAGATGTATTTAATGACAAAGGGTTGAATCTTTCAAAAGCTCCGGTAACCGGGACTCCCACAATCGATACTTCAGCGAAGAATCTGGCTTTAAAATTCTATATGAAAACACTGACCGGTAGAACAGATTCAAAAGCTGCGTTGAACGCAGAACCACTATCCGCTGATCGTTATTCAAAACTTCAGTCATGCCTTCGTAAAAAAATGAATGATCTTGGAAATTCCCTTTATCGTACTTATCTTGCTCGATATAGAGATGACTCCATTGAACCTAGTTCATTGGCCAAATACCGCGAAACGGTGGCAACAGCATTGAATCATCAGGCATGTCGCTCAGATGAACAGATTGCCTCGAAATTCGAGGAGTTTCTTGCTACTCTGCCGTAAATGAAAAAATCAAGCATCTCAAAATTCAAACTTTACGAAGAAGCCGTACAAAGCCCTGAGTGGCAGGCCAATTATCTGCCTCAATATTATACTTGGCTTTTCGGAAAGCCACCCACAACGATGCGCGAAGATTTTTGTGGAACTGCACGCATTTCTTGTGAATGGGTAAAGATATCACCCAAACACCGTGCAACAGGTTTGGACCTTGACGCCAAAACACTTGAATACGCCAAAAAAGTGAATATGGCCGACATGACCCCCGCTGAAAAAAAACGAATTAAGCTTTTGAAGCAGGATGTTTTGAAACCTACTCGTGAAAAATTCGATTGGATCGGGGCATATAATTTTTCGTTCTATACCTTTCACGAGCGCAAGACACTTTTAAAATACTTCAAGGCAGTATATGAGTCTCTCGAAAAAAAGGGGGTCTTCTTTTTAGAGATGGCGGGCGGTGAAGGCTTTAAGGAAAACATCAGCGATAAGAAGAAATTTAAAGTAGATGGCGTTGGCACTGTTCAATCGGTTTGGCAGCAAAAACAGTATGACCCCGTAACTCAGGTCAACGACTACGCCATTCATTTCAAATTACCAGATGGGAAATGGCTGGAAGACGCCTTTACATACCATTGGCGAATTTGGGAAATTCGCGAGACCCGAGAAATTCTTGAAGAAGCAGGATTCAAACAATCTATGGTTCTTTGGGAACATAGTGATGATGAAGCTGATGAATTTTTGCCTCAAGAACATGGTGATAATCGTCGAGACTGGCTTGCGTATGTTGTCGGAGTGAAGAAATAACAGCCGTCAAATTTACGACGCAATACCGACAGACATTTTGAAGAATTTACTTTAATTTGCCGATAAGTCGGTGATGCTGAAGATTACAAAAGAAACTTACGAAAAACTCGACGTAACGGCACCACAATCTGCCAACCACAAGATCTTTCATAATATTTTGATCAGTGTTGCCTTCACCTTTACGCTCTACTGCTTTTATTACAATTTAAAAGGAATATACCTGCCGTCCATGATCATGGGTTTTGGCGTAGTTGTGATTTGTCCACTTGCTTATTACATCAACAAAGCAGGGAAAAACAACTTTTCCCGTTTTTTATTACTGGCAACCAGCCATGCATATATTTATCTGACCTCTCTGATATTTGCGCATAAAATCAATAATGATGTTTATGCTGCGCCCGCAATCTTGATGGCGATGGTATTTTTCGACCTGAAAAATCCCTACTATTTTTCCGTAAGCGTAATTCTGCCATTTTGTACTTGGTCGATGATCAAATTTGCCGGTTTTATTCGATATCCTTATCCAATTGATCTGAATAACTTCAACTTAGAACAATTAAACCACCTGAACTTCATCGGTGCGGCAGGAATGACGTTGGCATTCCTAATCATCTTGACTCGTAGTGCACGGGAAAAAGATTATCGTATTGAAATTGAAAGAGAAGCAAAGAAGCAAGTAAAACAGGCATTCGATGAAAAAATCAAAAGTGATGAAGAACTTAAAAAAGCAAACAAACAGTTGAATGATTTTTTTCATACATCACCGGACTTGATGGGCGTTGCTCGACCGGACGGCTATTTCAAGGAAGTCAATCCGAGCTTTTGTAGGGTTTTGGGATATTCAGAAAACGAACTAAAAGAAAAACCATTTTTATCACTTGTTCATCCTGATGACATAAGAAAATCAAAAGCTATCGTGAAAATGATCATCAGAGGTGAACCGGTTCTAAACTTTGAAAATCGCTGTCAGTGCAAGGATGGCAGCTACAAAACGATCTCTTGGAGCTGCCAATACACACCAGGCATGACCACAATTTACGGAATTGGCCGCGACATGTCTGATCTGGTAATTGCACGCGGAGAAAAAGAACAACTCCGTGAACAGCTGGAAGAAGCACAACAAACTGCTGATATTGGAAGCTGGAATTACCATGTAAAACATAGACAAATACAGTGGTCAAAACAAATGTTCCGTTTGCTCGGTGAAAGTCCCGACTTACTTGAACCGACTTTTGAACGTCTTTCAGAAAAAATCCATCATGAAGATCGTAGTCTTTTTTTGGATAATTTCAGATATTGCCTTACAACAAAACATTCAACAACAGCTCGAGTCAGACTCACAGCAAACGGAATTATCAATTGGGTCGAGGCAGCAATTCATTCAAGCTTGGATCAATTCGGTAACGTCTCTGAAGTTTCTGGTACCATTCAGAACGTCAATGACCTCATGACAAAAGAAAATGAACTTCAAGAGCGACAAAAGTTTCTTGAAGTCATTCTGGAAAATATTCCTTCGATTATTTTCGTAAAAGACAAGAAAAAGAATTTTGCCTATTCGTTGATCAATAAAAATGGGGAAAAGTTTTTCAAACTTGGCCTCAAAGAAGTGATTGGAAAAAATGATTTTGAATTATTTCCTAAGGAAATCGCAGAGGGTTTCTATACTGCAGATGAAGAAACTTTGAAACTTTCGGGAAGCATCACACAACAAACTGACAAACTTGAAACTAAAGATGGCTTTAGAACCATCGTAACTCAAAAGGTCGCGATCAATGATGAAAGTGGTGAACCACGATACGTCATGGGAATCGCCAATGACATCACCACGGAGTTAGCAACACAAGAAGCGCTTGAGCTTGAGCGTGCAAAAAGCATTCAAAGTTCAAAACTTGCAACTCTTGGTGAGTTAGCAGCAAGCGTTGCTCATGAAATCAATAACCCACTTTCGATCATCCACGGCTCTGCTATTCTCATTCCGAGATTTCTTAGCAACCCTGAAAAATTCAATCAGAAAGTCGAAAACATACTGAAAGCGGCTGAAAGAATTTCAAAGATTGTCACCGGTCTAAGAAAATTTTCAAGAGCTTCCGTTAAAACACTCAATCGAGAATACTCTCTGGCTGAAATTGTGCGCGAATCAATCATTCTTACTGAAAATAAGGCCAGCCGCTATTCAATCTTAGTAGAACTCGAGGTTAAAAATGATTTGACCATTGAATGCAATGATATCGAGATTGAACAAATCATCATCAACATGATCAACAACAGTATTGATGCGATTAAGGAATTAAGCGAGAAATGGATCAAGCTCACCATTGAAGATTCCAACGATCATGTGGTTTTGCTAATTCGTGACTCTGGAAACGGCATCAAGCCTGACATTGTTGAAAAGATGTTCAACCCCTTTTATACCACGAAGCCGGTTGGTGAAGGAACAGGCCTGGGACTTTCAATTGTTAAAGGAATTATTGAAGAGCACCAGGGCATGATTCGTGTTGTTCCTGAAGATTCAAACACCTGTTTTGAAATCATGTTTAAGAAAAAAGGGGCAGCTAGCCATGCGGCTTAGAATCTTTTACATTGATGATGAAGCGGTACTTTGTGAAAACTTCAAAGACCTGCACGCTTCAGATGAGGTTGAAGTTGAGGCTTTTACCAATCCTGAAGCGGCAATTGAAGCGGTCAGGGCGAATCCTCCTGACCTGATGTTCATCGATTATCGCCTTCCCGGCACAACCGGAGAACAGGTTGCCACAGTGATGAATGTTAGCAAGCCTATCATATTAATCACTGGTGAACTCGATATCAAAACCACTTACCCGTTTCATATGATTATTCACAAGTCGGCTGAAACCAATCAAGTGATTGAAACAATTGATTACTTTAAAAAATTTAATCAACAAAAAGCAGCTTGATTACTTCCATTCAGCAGGAAACTTGTAACCTTTAAAACGATTTTTTGCAAAAGTCTTGAGTGTTAAAGACCTAAGAACATCTGCAAAATCCTTGGCAAAACCAACCTTCAGGTCTGTTGAACGCACAACCGCATAATTGATGTAATTGTCGTTTTTCTCACGTGCAAGGGCTGATGCGATGGCAATGCCCGAAGCGGTGGCATAGTTGCCATTAATCACTGCAAAATCAACATCAGTCAATGACCGCGGTAATTGAGCTGCTTCTAATTGCACGATCTTGATGTTTTTCAGATTCTTTTCAATATCTTTTACAGATGCTTTTAGCGGGTTTACGCTTTTTGCGAGCTTGATCCAGCCAAGTTCATGAAAAATAACCAATGCTCGAGCAAGGTTCGTAGGGTCGTTTGGAATCGCAACTGAACCACCCTCTTTAAAGTCTGCAAGCGTTTTCAATTTCCCAGGATACAAGCCAAGCGGCGCCGTTGGCACTGGCGCCAACACCGACAGCTGAAGATTCTTCTCTTTCGCAAATTCGTCGAGATAAGGCTTATGCTGGAAAATATTTACATCAAGCGCACCTTCCGAGAGTGCGATGTTTGGCCTGACATAATCAGTGAATTCAATGTGTTTGATCTTGTACCCTCTTTTTTCAAGCTCTGGCTTTAGCCCTTGATTCACTAAAATTGAAAAATCACCTACCGTGGTACCAATCGTGATCACTTTGTTTTTTTCATCGTATGCGTGCGACTTTTTTGTGAAATTTGCTCCGATCAAAACCACTGCTGCAATGATTGCCAATTTCAAGGCAAACTTGGTGACTGCCACTATTTCATTTTTTGTTTCATTGATACTCATTTTTTGTTCTCTCTCATTTATGGTTGAATTGTTTTGCTAATATATTTCCGCTCACTTGAATCAATTGCACGAGCACGATCAGTGTAAGAGTGGTTACAACCATGATTTCGGTTTGAAACCGGTAGTAACCGAATCGAATTGCAAGATCACCGATTCCGCCGCCACCGACAATGCCTGCCGCTGCGGTATAAGATAAAAAGCTTACCGTGAGTGAGGTCAGTGCAAGAATCAAAGGCGAGCGCGCTTCGACATATAAAACACTAAATACAATCTTCGGTACACTTGCGCCCATTGATTCTGCAGCCTCAATTACCCCGCGTGGTATTTCATTCAATGCAAGCTCTACCAATCTTGCAAAATAAGCGATTGCCGCAATCGAGAGCGGCACTGCCGCGGCCAAGGGTCCAATTGAAGTGCCTGCAAGTTTTTTCGTGAGTGGAATCACCGTGATCATCAAAATCACGAATGGAAACGAACGGGTAACATTCACCAGACCACCAACCAGGAAATAAAGAACTCGGTTTTGAAGAAGACCACCTTCCCGCCAAAGGTAAAGGAATGTACCCAATGCCCCACCAAAAATGGCGGCTGAAGACAAACCCACCAGCAACATGATGCCTGTTTCTTTTGAGGCCTGGATAAAATCGGGCAAAATATTCAATAAGTTTTCTATTAGTGCTGAGCTCATGCGACCTCCAGGAAGCGCTTAGTGAATTCATGCTTGGCTTCGATTTTTTGGTTCTTTACCTGAAGTTCTTCAATGATTCGACCTCCACTGAAGATCACCGCACGACTGGCTAGCCTTTTCACAATGTTGATTTCATGAGTGGCAATGACGATCGTGACTCCAAGTTTTTGATTGATGTCACGTAGGCAAGTCAACACTTCTTCTTTTGTCAGTGGGTCAAGTGCACTGGTTGGCTCATCTGCTAATAGCACATGCGGACGGTTGGCAATTCCTCGCGCAATCGCTACCCTTTGTTTTTGTCCTCCGGAGAGTTGCGCTGGGTAAACATCCCGTTTTTCATAAAGCCCAACCACGCGAAGACATTCTTCAACACGAGCGACCAGAGCCTCTTTGCTATAACCTGCAACTTCAAGTGGAAATGCCACATTTTCAAAAACAGTACGATTTGAAATCAGGTTGAACTGTTGAAAAATAATTCCGATCCGTGTGCGAAGTTGTCTCAGCTCCAATGCACCTAAAGTCAGCAGCTCTTTTCCGTTGAACTTGATTGAACCTGAATCAGGTTGCTCGAGAAGATTAAGACTGCGCAGTGCCGTTGTTTTACCCGCACCTGAAAGTCCAATCAACGCTACGATCTCGCCTTCACATACATTGAAGCTCACTTGGTCTAGCGCTGTAACTGCGTCTTTACCCTTACCGAATTTTTTAGAAATGTTAGTGACTGTGATCATGGTTTTCTCCTCTTGCCGAAGAGACCGCCCCCAAGAAGGGGACTTCGGAAACGGATGAACCATTCCCAGTAGCGCTTTAGCGGTATCGCCCGCAAGCTGCAATCAAATCGGCGTGAGTGCAAATTAACGCATGTTCTGCGCTGCGTCAATGCTTATTTCCGCTATATTGACATATTTTCTAATTTAGCAGAACATAGTTGATATGTTTAATCAAGATGAGCTTTCCATCATTGTTGGCCGGAACTTAAAGAACTTAAGAATCCAAAAAGGCTATTCATTAGATGCACTTGCAAAGCTTTCAGGGGTCAGCCGTGCAATGCTTGGGCAGATTGAAACCGGAAAAAGCACCCCCACCATCAGTCTACTTTGGAAAGTTGCCGGGGCTTTAGAGGTTCCATTTGCAACCCTGATCAACAATAAAGAAGCGAGTGAGGTCTACGTGTTAAAACACGAGAACTCAAAAACTCTCGACTCCAATGGTGGTCGCTTTAAATCACGAGCACTTTTTCCGTTTGATGAAGAACGCAAGGTTGAGTTTTATGAACTTAAAATTGCACCAGGACATGAAGAAATGGCAGAAGCGCATGCTGCTGGAACCACTGAAAACTTAGTCGTAAGTTCAGGAACGGTTGAAATTCTAATCAATGGTCACCTTCCTCAACTTTTGAACGAAGGTGATTCGATTTTATTCAAAGCGGAAAGCGCACACAGCTACAAAAACATTGGCACTACTGAAGCACGACTCTATCTGGTCATGACCTACGCTCAAAGTATCAGGGCCTGACCGCATTCTACCTTTTTGATTGAATTTTTCAGCTCGATCAACTTTTTAAACAAAAAATAGATAAAATTTGATACATTCGCTCAGGCTAATCGGCGATTCATCTTGAATCACATCTGGGGTTTCGTCGTTTTATGGAGATTTAGAATGAAATATGCACTCATGTTATCTTTGGTACTGTTCAGCACTCCTTCTTTTGCACGCGTTTGCAAAATCGGGATCTACAACGAACGAAACGTTTTGACCGAAGATCAAGTGAGTACGATTAGTGAAGTTCTCGGCTCTCGCTTCACCGATAATGCCGATGAGGCGGATTATTTATTGAGTGTAGATTTATTCATCGACCAATTTTTAAGCGGCATCACTATCGCTTACGGAAGCATCGGTGATTTCAAGTCATCGAAGAAATATGAAGTGAACGGCAAATGCATCGACTTAAGACTTCCATACCCAATTCCTTTAGGAGTAGTGGTACCTGTTCATCTTAACGGCCACTCGTCGGTATACAACATGGCAAAAAAGATCCCGAGCTGCAAAATCTTGAAGCAATTTTTTAATTAAAAATAGAGTTGAGTTTTTTAGTGGCGGGGAGAGAGGGATTTGAACCCCCGAACAGGTTGCCCCGTTGCCGGTTTTCAAAACCGGTGCATTCAACCACTCTGCCATCTCCCCGCTCTTTGCTTATTGAAAACGGACCTGCGTTCGACAGAGTGTGTATGTAAATTGTTCTCTTACTTTTCAATATTAATTGTCAGTTGTCAATTCTGCAAAAGGCACCGGGTACCTTTTTTTAATCCTGACTCGTGTGGGTTTCGCCTGGTTTTACTTTATAATAAACCTCTTGGTGAATAGCCGACTTATCAACTTCGTTTGTGGTCAGAATCTGCTTCACTTCATCAATCATGGCGCCGTTACCGCAAAGATAGAAATCGGTGTTTTTCCAATCAATCGCATTACTGTTTTGACGAAGCCAGTCGGTTACTCGGCCTTTAAAACCAGACCAATTACCGGTAGGTCGAGAAAGGGTTTCCACGAATCCGTTACCCAACAGCGGTACCATTTCATCAGCATAGAATAGGTCATTCGCGTCACGTGCACCAAATAAGATCTTCGCCGACAACGGTTTGTTTTCATTAAAAACTTTAGAAAGCACCATGGACCGAAATGGAGCAATACCGGTACCGGTAGCGATGAAAATCACATGTTTGCTGCTTGAAGTTTTATAAACGAAGTCTCCGAAAGGAACGCTCCCCTTCAGGCTTTCGCCCACCTTCATATTGTTCAAGTAGTTGGTTCCTGGGCCACCTTCAACAAGCTTCACACAAAGCTCAAACACGTTATCGCTCGGCATTAACTCTGGGGAAGATGCAATTGAATATGCACGACGGAGATCACGGCCCCCTGGGCCAGCACCTGGCACCACAACGCTGATAAATTGGCCCGGTAAAAAGGTGAACGGAAGTGAAGATTCAAGCTTCATCTCAAACACATCCGCGGTGAGCTGCTTACGGGAGAGAAGTTTGGCATCAACGACAATTGGTTTAACTTTTTCTTTGGTGGTTTCCATGCACCGTTTCTAGCTAAAATTACCCTCTTAATCCAGCCTTTTATGTGGTAGATTGTTCGGTATGTTTGGATTAAGCGGTGGACATTTACTCATTTTAGCAGTCGTTGTGCTTCTTTTCGGAAGCCGTAGATTACCAGAACTTGGCTCAGCCTTGGGTAAAGGCATTCATGCCTTTAAAAAGGGGCTTGAAGGCAAGAGCGAAGACGATGACCAAAACAAGCTCTCCTAATCAGTCGCTTTCTCAATCTCAACTTCCAGAACACCTCCTTGAATACATCACGGAGCAAGATCCCTCGTTATACACACCCGAAGATCAAGCCACTTGGCGCTTCGTGATGCGTGTATCTCGCCAGTTTTTTGCTGAACACGCACACCCTCTTTACCTAAAAGGTCTTGAGGCCACAGGAATTTCAACAGAACGCATTCCACTGATTGAAGAAATGAATGCCGCTCTTTCTAAAATGGGCTGGGGAGCAGTTGCTGTGAATGGCTTCATTCCGCCAAGTGTATTTCTTGAGATGCAGTCGTTGAAACTATTGCCGATCAATTGCGACATCAGAAAAATTGAAAACCTGGGCTACACTCCGTCGCCAGATATTGTTCACGAGGCGGCAGGTCATGCGCCAATCATTTTTGACCCTAAGTTTCGTGCTTACCTTGAGGCGTACGGACAAGTGGCACGCAATGCAATCATCAGTAAAAAAGACATCGAATTATATGACGCCATTTTTCACCTCTCTGAAGTGAAAGAAAACCCGAAGGCTACTGAGACCGAAATCACTGAGGCACAAAAACGATTTGAAGAAGTGGCCGAGTCGATTCGAGATGCCTCTGAAGCGGCACTACTGGCACGCATGTACTGGTGGACCTCTGAATACGGAATGATCGACGTAAATGGCCGCCCAATGATTTATGGCGCGGGCTTACTTTCTTCGGTAATTGAAAGTCACAGCTGCGTTTTACCGGCTGTGAAAAAAGTTCCATTTACACTTGAAGGTGTAATTCGAACTTCTTATGACATTACTCGTCCACAGCCGCAATTGTTCGTGGCCGAAGATTTTGATTCATTGACTAAGGCACTAGACGAATTTGCCAATCATATGAGCTTCAGACGTGGCGGAGCATATGGCTTAAGTGTTGCAAAAAAAGCAGATGCTACCGCAACAGTCACCCTCGATAGCGGAATGCAACTTACCGGTGTCGTAGCCGGTTATGAAGTTACCGATGAGGGCGAAGTCATGTCATTTAATCTTAAAGGCTCAAAGCAATTTTCTTATCATGAAGAAGCTATGGGCGAGATGGCTCACTCCCTTTTCAGCGACAAGATTTATTTCCCGATGTTTGACCCATCGATCGCAGCAGTGCCACTTGAAGACATTCTGAAGAAGATTCATGGCAGCGGCTTGACCACGAAGAACGGCAATATCATCAAAGGACATTTCAAAAAAGAAATCCGCATCGGCACCGGTGGCCGAGTGGTGGTGCTTGAAAAAGTTAAAATCACCACCCCTGATGGCAAAGTTGTTTTTGAAGAACGCACCCGTCCTTATCCATTTGTATTAGGCAGTAAAGTGGTGTCTGTGTTCGGCGGAGCTGCCGACCGCAAGGAATTCGCGCTTCGCCATTCCAATCACAAGAAGAAAGTCAAAGCACACAAATCAAATGCAACAGATGCAAACCAAGCCGTAAACGAACTTTACACACGCGTTCGCGCATACCGTGAGAAAAACGAAAATTACCCGTTCGAACTTGAAACCCTATATCAAGAAGCGCAATACCGTTTTTCAACCGTATGGTTGCTGCAACTTGAATTGCTTGAGCTGTTTATCGCTCAGCAACCCGAGAGCGTTCGAATTGCCGAACTCAAAGTAAAACTCAACCTAATTGCCCAACAAAATAAAAAAGTCAGCGAACAAATCAAAATGGGCTTGGATTTATTGTCATGAACTTCATTAGTATTGGTGCATTTTTATCAGCCCTTAGTGTGGTTCTTGGTGCTTTCGGAGCCCACGGAGTTAAAAACAGTGTTGAACCTGTTTTGTTTGAAACTTACCAGACTGCCAGTCACTACTTGTTCATTCATTCGATGGCCATTCTCTTTTATGGCTTGTTCTGTAAGCTGATGAATAAAACCACTGGTATCTGGCCAGGAAAACTATTCTTACTTGGAATGGTATTATTTTCCGGAAGTCTGTACCTAATCGTTTTCACTGGCATCAAGGCATTCGGAATGATTACTCCACTTGGAGGACTTTCATTCATCATTGCCTGGATCGGATTCGGATTACATGCAAAACAATTATAGCCCCACCCCACTGAATGTCATTGCCGCGGTATCACGCCTGACCACCAAAATCACCGATCGCATTTCGGGCGATCGTTCTGAGTTTCCACTATTGGTAAACCTTGTTGCTCTTGAAGCGCTGAAACTAGCCGGTGTGAATGCAAATATCTTTTACGGTCAAGCAGCCTGGATTGAAGTCATGGAAGACATGAGTCTGGTCTGGGCCGGTTGCTGGGGGCAGAACTCACACTTCTGGATTGCAACAAACTCCGGAGAAGTCGTTGACCTGAACACCAGCGTTTCTCATCGGAAAAAAGATCATAAGAACCAACTCCATAAACCGAAGTATTCACCACCGTTATTGTGGTCACGTGAAGTCCCTTCATTTTATCGCTATGTCCCGGAAGGCATTGCCGAAGTTGAACTCACTGAAGAACGTGACCAGCGTTGGTTTAATCTTTGCCTTGAAGAAATCCGTCAAAAAATTCCCGCTGCACTACAAACCAGCGATGAAGAACTTGATTTTCCGGATGAGCCAATTCTTTGTCCCGGTCGAAAAATTCTTGATGATGCCGCTCAAAACTTCCGTCATTTTGATCGCGCTTTGATGATTCACGGAATCCCTGAAAAACCGTTTTAAATCGGAATTTTCCGATGTTAAACTGAGTTTATGAAAAAAATCATGCTCTCGGTTTTGCTAGGAACAGCTTTGTCAGCACAAGCACTTGCTCAAACTACAAGCTCACAAGTCAACAGCATCAACGTACAAACATTCAACCCTTCTACTTCAAATCACTTTGTTTTTCTTGAAGATGCATTTCGTAGCGAGTGGCCCAAGAAACCAAAAACCTACTTCGGCCTCAATTATAACTATGTGAGCGAGCCCTTTGTTTCTATCAATGCGGCTACCGGTGAAAAAGATCGCACCTTGATTGACCCGATCCAAAGCGTTGACCTGATGCTTGGGTTTAAACTTTCCTCTCGCTTTGGTATTTTCTTTGGGCTTCCGTTTCACATCGTAAATTACCCAGTTGGGTCAAGACTCTTAACCAATCAATCAACTGCCGTAAGCAACACTACAATTGGTGATATGAAAATCCTGGGTAAAATTCGACTCACTAATGATGATTCAAACGTACACATCGCATTGATCCCGGAAATTCATCTTCCGACAGGCAATACCGCTAATTTTGTTTCAGATGCTTCAACTTATCTTGCCATCCGCGGTATCATTGAGCGCGAGTTCAAAAAATTCACTTTAAACACCAACCTGGGTTTTGCTGCAGCTTCAAATTCAATTTACAATCCGGGTACCGGCTTGAACCCGATTGATTATCGCAAGCGGTTGATTTTTGGAATCGGTGGTTATGTTCCATTCAATGATCTTTGGGGAGCATCGGTCGAATTTAACAGCGAAAGCATGATTCCATTTGATGCAAACAACAACCCGAATGAACTCTACGCGGGGGTTCGACACCAGTTTTCAGAGAGTGGTGTAGCCACCCTTGGTGGTTCACTGGGTAAATTCGGCGGAACCGCTGGCCAGAACTACCGTATCGTTGCAGGAATTCGCTTCAATCTCTATGAAGCTGAAGAAACTCCAATCACGCCGGCATCCCAATTACCCGCTCTAGCTCCAACCCCTCGAGTGGTATTGAAACCAAAACAAATTGAAGTTTCTGAACCGGTAAAATTTCAGGAAGACAGCGCAGTGCTGACTGATGAAGGCAAAGGATTACTTAATGAAGTGGCAACACTCATTAACCAAAACAAAGCCAGCCTGAAGAAAATTCAAATCGATGGTCATACCAATAACAATGGCGGAGAAACTCACAACTTGCAGCTATCGTTGAATCGATCGCGCGCGGTAAAGAAATACCTTATTAGCAAAGGGGTCGCTTCAAATATTCTTGAAGCACGTGGATTCGGACAAATGAAACCAAAAGTTCCGAATACCGACCCTAAAGCGATTGAAATCAACCGTCGCGTTGAATTCAATATCGTTCAATAATTAGCGATTGATCCAGTCATAGTTGAAACTGACACTGATTCGATCTTCGTTGTTTTGATGCGGAGGTACTTCGTGTTTCATCCAGCTTTCAAACAAGATCAGATCTCCGTTCTTAGGCTTAAGATCTACTTGAATCGGACGCGCCGGTGAACCCATGAACAAAGAGGCACGGGGGTCTTCAACACGGAGAGGGCTCGATTTCCCGCCCTTCCCTACTGAAACATAGAAAGTACCGCTGATCACCGATAACGGATGAAGATGAAACGCGTGATACACATTCTTTGGCATCACATTGACCCACATTGCTGACAGCTCAAGCGAACCGGTATCGAACTGAAGACCGATTTTTTTTACGTACTTCTTCACTTCTTGATCGATCTTTTTCTTCAGATTTTCAAACACACTGAAGTGCTGATCGATGCGGGAAATGGAACCATAAGAAGTATAACCACCGAGATAGTTTTTACGGCTCCACTTTACTCCTTCAAGATCAACTCCGGGCATCTGCGATGCCGTCCATTTCATCTGCGCGATCTGCTTTGTGGGAATCTTGAGTGATTTTTGTTCGATAAAGGTCGTAAATAAGGAATGCATGGTGGGTGATTACTTTTCTTTGGGTGGAACCACGTGGCTGACTACAGTGAGTATCCCTTTTTTCAGCTGATTCCAGTATTCTATCGCTTTTTCAGCTCTGGCTGTTGGCAACTCAAGGGTAATTGTCGGAATACCCAGCTCGCGACCGGTATAATTTCCAAGTGAGCCCGGGAAAAACCCGGATGAATTGGCCTTTACCTTTTTGCGAAGCTCTTCGCATTTTTGCACATAATCTTTTGAAAACACGTTGAGCTTCAGGGAATCAGGGCCATCATAATCGATCACATTCAAAGGCGAGTGAATCGAGATGATTTTGCTCGGATTGAATTTTTCGACCAACATCTTTTGAAAAAGCGTTTCAGGTTCGGAGTTCGGCTTATGACCGGGAAAGCGTCTTTTATTTGAATGAAATTTTGTCTTCCACGCTTTGAGCGCATCACGATGCCAGTCTTTAGTTGCAAAATTGCGATTGCAATCGACACCCTTTGCGTTGGTTCTGGTCTTAGGGACATCCATGAAGCCATCTGGGTTTACTAACGGCGCAATGATCAACTTTGCATCTGGAAGGTTTGGCATATTCTCTTTTGCCCAAGCAGCAATTTGAAAACCAAGATACAACGGCGTGATTTCATCTGAGTGTACCATCGAAAAAATAAGCGTGGTGTTTGAGGCCTCTTCTTTTCCGAAAACAGCATACATTAAGGGGCGACCTTTAACCGATGTGCCACCAACCTGCCAAATTTGCTGTTCACCACCTAAAGAGCAAGATTCTGAGCCCCATTTACGCTTGATAAAGGCCTGATCGAGAGCAGTACAAAGCTCTGTCGGATTTTTTTCAATCCGACCCGCATTTGAGGTGCCAATCATGGCGATCATTAAAGCAACTACAGCAAGGTTCTTGATCATGCCTTTTTCTTTCTATAAAAGTGTCGCACAACAAAGAATAAAACAACCAACAGGATAACGCCAACAATTCCGCCTTCGACTTTTTTAATCATGGCGATGACGTGTTCCAAAAGATCTCCAAAATAATAAACTGAATAAACGATCGCCGGCACACTGATCAGGGCCGCCATACCATCATAAATGAGCAGGGTTCGGTACGGCATGTGTAACAACCCCGTAGTGAAAAAGATTGTTGCTCGAAACCCGGGCATGAATCGCGCGGAAAACAACAATTTGCCACCATGTGCATGTAATTTTTCACGAACAGTTTCAATTTTTTTTTCATCGAGAAACAGTCGAAACGGCCATTTGGCCATCAGGCGTCGACCAAAACGGTGACCAAGCCAAAACACGAAGGTGTCACCGATCATGACGCCAATCAAACAAACAGCGATCATCGTCCAGACATCACAAACGCCATAATAAGTGAGTACACCCGCTGCAAAGAGAGTGATGTCTTCAGGAATAGGGATACCAAGACCACATGCCAAGAGGATGAGGAATATCGCGAGATAAGGAATTGGCCCGTTCGAATAATCGATCAGGAAGTCGACGATGTAGTTCATGCTGAATCCAGTATTTCCTGCATGTTAGTAGACACGAATTTTCACTTTTTTGAAAGCGGATGTGCATTTCGATATGAATCCATCAACTCACCCAAATCCAAATGTGTGTAACGCTGCGTTGTGGAAAGACTAGCATGACCTAATAATTCTTGAATACTCCTAAGATCAGCACCTGCACTTAATAAATGGGTAGCAAAACTGTGCCTGAGCGCGTGAGGAGACGCTTGTAAATTACCTGACATAATTTGAGTGGCACGAATCAACTGGCGAGCCAGAATTCGAGCAATACTTCTCGCAGTCAATCGGGTCAGCCGGTGATTCACAAAAACCAGCTCTGAGTCTTCAACTGCTGGGCGTGTAGCAAAGTAATCTGTTAAGGCGCCCTCTGCCACATCATTAAGTGGCACCCACCGTTCTTTATCACCCTTACCAATGACCCTGACCCACTTTGAGCGTGCTTGAAGCTGACTACGGGTCAATTCTGAAACCTCGCTCACCCGAAGGCCGCAACCATACATCAGTTCAAGTAAGGCCCGATCGCGCTTACCCATCCAATGGCTGACATCAGGCGCTTTCATCAATTCTAGAACCTCTTCAACTTTCAAGAACTTAGGAAGCTTTTTTTGGATCTTGGGCGAAGGCATCAGTGCGATCCAATTCTGAGACACCACTTTTTTCCTTTTCAGGTACCGAAAAAAGGTTCGAAGTGTGCTCAATTTTCTAGCAATTGAGATCGACTGGTTTGAGTCCATCATGTGGCTACCGAATGAACGAAAATGACCAGAAGTCACCTTGCTTGAAGGATTCGAATGTAATTCCGGAAACTCGCTCAGTACAAAATGGCAGAATTGAGACAAATCCACTTCATAGGCGCGCAGTGTTTCCTCGCTCCAATGCTTTTCGTTGCGACCAAAATCAAGAAATGCTCGGGACCATTCTGTAAGGTCCATGCCTGAAATCGCCATTCTTGTATTAGAATAAGCCGAAATATGGTAAATCAAAAGCAATGTCGGACAGTATCAAGCCTAAAGCAAAAGTTCATATTATCGGGGCCGGTTTAGCCGGATCTGAGGCCGCCTATTATTTGGCGCAAAAAGGTATTTCAGTGATTCTTCACGAAATGCGTCCTGACAAATATACCGAGGCACATAAGACCGGCATGTGCGCAGAGCTTGTCTGTTCAAATTCACTTAAATCAAAATCACCCGTATCGGCGCCCGGCATGATGAAAGCCGAGATGAGAATGATTGGCTCACTCATTCTCGATGCAGCTGAACAGTTTTCTGTACCCGCAGGTGAAGCGCTCGCTGTTGACCGCGATCTTTTTTCAAATTTGATTACCGAAAAAATCCGCAATCATCCGAACATTGAGTTCATTGCAGGTGAAGTTGAAAAACCGTTCATTGATCACGATGAGATCACGCTTATTTGCACGGGTCCATTGACGAGTGAAACCCTCACCAACTGGATCATGCAGGAAGCAGGCAGCGATGGTTGCTACTTCTATGATGCGATCGCCCCGATTGTTGATACCACCAGCATCGATATGAATTCTGCATTTATTGCGAACCGCTACAACAAGGGCGGAGAAGACGCATACATCAATTGCCCGATGAGCAAGGAAGAATACGACGCGTTTATTGAGGCTCTTCTTTCTGGCGATATGGTCCCACCTAAAAACTTTGAAAAAGAGAAATTCTTTCAGGGCTGTCAGCCGATTGAAGCAATTGCCAAAACAGGAAAAGACAGTCTGCGGTTCGGCCCGATGAAACCGGTAGGACTCGATGACCCTCGTACGGGAAGACGCCCTTATGCGAACGTTCAACTTAGAACCGAGAACCGTGCAAAAACCTGCTACAACATCGTAGGTTTTCAAACCCGACTCAAGTATGGCTCACAAATGAAAGTGCTTCGCATGATTCCAGCACTCAAGAACGCCGAGTTTTTGAGAATGGGGTCTATTCACCGCAATACCTATGTTTGCGGCCCGAAAGTTCTTCGTCCTGACCTTTCTCTTAAAAATCATCCGCGTATTTATTTTGCAGGGCAAATTACCGGTGTTGAGGGTTATTTGGAATCGGCTGCAAGTGGAATGCTAGCCGCGATTTTCATTGAACAACGCTTATTGGGACTACCCCACCTTGCGCCACCAGCCAATACCGCACTCGGTGCGCTATTGAGCCATGTCACCGCAAGTGAAATTAAAAACTATCAGCCAAACAACATTCAGTTTTCATTGTTTGACCCGAAGTATTTCGAAAATCTAGATGGGCTTGACCGTGAAAAAACACGGGAAGAGATGGCGAGACAAGCTCCCTTGTTTTTCAACACTTGGATGAAAGAATGCTCAACTCAATTTTCGTAGCACTGGGTGCGGCTCTTTGGGCCACCGATACCTTGTTTCGGCATCCGATGAGTCATCAGATCTCTTCGCTATCGATTGTTTTCATCGAACATTTTTTTGCTCTTTTCATCACTTCACTCTGGGTTTTTGTCATTCAGAAAAAGAAAATAAACCTTGAGCCGCTACCCATGTTTGGCGCTGCGATGATCGGCATTCTCGGCTCTGCCCTTGCGACTCTTTTTTTCACGATGAGCTTTCAATTCGTGAACCCGAGTGTTTCCATTCTTCTTCAAAAAATTCAGCCCATTGTGGTGATTTTTCTGTCTTGGGCTTTCTTGGGTGAAAAACTGAGCCTCAATTTTTTCGTCTGGGGAACAATTGCCGTGATTTCGGCTTATTTCATGAGCTTTCCAAAGGGTTTTCCTACTCATGAATTTCAAAACGGCGATCTTGCCGGAGTCATGCTGTCCTTACTGGCAGCCTGTCTTTGGGCGATCAGTACCGTCGTTGGTAAATTCACGTTAAAGACCATGCCTAGCACCCATTTGGCATTATGGCGTTTTCTATTCGGTTTCATCACGCTTTGGTTATTGATCAACACGAATTCATCTTCAAAAATTGAAATCACTCTGATTTCTACTCAGCCAGAGATCATGCGCTCGCTTTTCTTCATGGCCTTAGTGCCTGGGTTTTTTGGGGTTTCACTTTACTATCGTGGTCTGACTCGAATGAAAGCTTCCGTTGCAACCATTTTGGAACTTTCTTTTCCACTTTGTGCCGTGTTCGTCAATTCCAGGTTTCTGAACTTACACCTTGAAAACATTCAATTATTGGCAGGATTTATTTTAATCATTGCAATTGTACGGATCAGTCGTCTGCAAGCAAATTAACCAAATAGCATTTGTTTAAAAAATAATTGACTAGAATCATTCTTTTGCATTATTATCCTCTGCAACATTTCGTTTTTTACTCATCCGGAGGCTTTTTTTAAGCTCATACCGGTAGAAACACAGCAACGAACGACATAAGCATCTGTGAGTATGAAAAGGGGAACCTGTGGTTAGCAGGTTCCCCTTTTTATTTTAAAAATTCTGTAACAATTAATTAAACGTTGAAACGGAAATGCATGATATCGCCGTCTTTAACTACGTATTCTTTACCCTCTACGCGAAGGGCGCCTGCATCCTTGATCGCATTTTCGTTCTTGTACTTCATCAAATCACTATAGTGATAAACTTCGGCACGAATAAATCCACGTTCGAAGTCAGTGTGAATCACACCAGCAGCCTGAGGGGCTTTATCGCCTTTATGAATCGTCCAAGCACGTACTTCTACTTCACCTGCAGTGAAATAGGTCTGAAGGCCCAGAAGCTCATAGCCGGCACGAATCACGCGTGCAAGACCAGGTTCTTTCATTCCGAGGTCTTTCAAGAATTCAGACTTTTCTTCAGGCTCCAGCTCTGCGATTTCAGATTCGATCTTTCCACAGATTGCTACGACCGGAGCATTCTCGGTTTTCGCGTGCTCAACCACTTTCATGTAATGAGCGTTAGATTCAGGATTACCGATAGAAGCCTCATCAAGGTTTGCCACATACATCACGGGCTTAATGGTCAAAAGATGAAGATCATGGATTGCCACTTTTTCTTCATCAGTGAGACCACAGGCACGAGCCGTTTTACCTTGGTCGAGGCCGACTTTCAGTTTTTCCATCACTCCAATCATGGCCATGGCTTTTTTATCACCTGTTTTGGCAAGCTTCTGAGTAGAGTTGAATTTCTTGAGAATCGCTTCGAGGTCACAAAGAATCAATTCAGTATCGATTGTTTCGATATCACGAATCGGGTTCACACTACCTTCAACGTGAATGATGTTTCCGTCTTCAAAACAACGTACCACGTGTGCGATTGCATCGGTTTCACGAATGTGACCAAGGAACTGGTTTCCAAGACCTTCCCCTTTTGAAGCTCCACGAACAAGACCCGCGATATCGACAAAAGTCATCACCGCTGGAATCAATTTTTGAGGTGGAATGAATTTAGAAATATCTTCAAGTCTTGGATCAGGTACCTTCACCATACCGGTATTAGGCTCAATGGTACAAAACGGATAATTCGCCGCTTCGGCCTTCGCATTGGTGAGGGCATTAAAGATCGTACTCTTGCCAACGTTTGGCAAACCAACAATTCCACACTGTAAACTCATAGGCCCTTACCTTAATCAATGGTAGGGAATCAAGCAAGGTCTTAGGGTGTTTTACGATGAAAAAGGGCCATTGCCTTCTTGATATCGTCCTTTAAAACAAGACGTACGCCCTTTTCAGCCTTATCAAAGAGATCTGGTAGGCCATCCCAATCAGAATTCGGGATTTTACCCAACACCCAGTCACTGACCCCGATATTCGGGTTGAAATTACGAGGGTGGCCAATTCCCAAGCGAATCCGAGTATAATTCGTATTCATCGAGCCTAAGCACTCATCGATTGACTTGAGCCCATTATGCCCACCATTGCTACCACCCACCTTGAAGCGAATTTCATTGGGCGGAATATCGAGCTCGTCATGAATCACAATCACATCGGCAGGTGTGCACTTAAAGAACTGGTAAAAAGGCGCGACCGAACGGCCGGAAAGGTTCATGAATGTCTGGGGCTTGATCAGTAGAACTTGCTCACCATCAACCGTACATTGCCAGTATTCGGCCTGGTTTTTCTGCAACGGTCCTTGGGCTCGCCACTGATCAGCGAGGTAATCAATGCAAAGAAAACCGATGTTGTGACGGGTTTGCTCGTATTTAGCACCAGGGTTACCCAAACCGACAATCAACTTCATGTGAACAAACTACTCACTGAATCGTAATTGTGAATTCGATTGATCGCCTCAGCAAGTAGCGGGGCAACAGACACCTGAATGATTTTATCTGAAGCTTTTGCCGCCTCGGTCAACGGGATCGTATCGGTAACGATCAATTTATCGATCGCCGATTTTTCAATTCGCTCAACCGCTGGTCCAGACAAAACACCATGAGTCGCCATCGCAAGCACCCGGGTTGCACCGGCTTTGGTTACAGCATTAGCGGCTTCGGTCAGCGTTCCCGCCGTATCAATCATGTCATCTAAAATGAGTGCTGTTTTTCCGCTGACATCACCGACAATATTCATCGCAATCGCAACATTCGGGCCAGTACGACGTTTATCAATCAAAGCAACATGCGTGTTCATTCGCTTCGCAAGACTTCTTGCTCTCAACATACCGCCCGCATCCGGACTCACGATCACCAATTCATCGGGTTTGATCGCACTGAATTCAGGACTCTTCTGGAAATATTCCTGAAGCACCGGCATTGCATAAAGGTTATCAAACGGAATATTGAAGAACCCCTGAATCTGACCGGCATGAAGATCGACTGAAACGACACGAGTCGCTCCCGCAACGGTTAACAAATCTGCGGTCAACTTTGCGCTGATCGGTGTTCGAGGTGAAACCTTTCGATCTTGTCGTGAGTAACCATAGTAAGGTGTGATCACATTGATCTCTTTGGCACTTGCCCTTTTCAGCGCATCCATGATGATCAAGAGTTCCATCAATGAGTCATTTACCGGAGCACAGGTACTTTGAATCAGATAAACAGAACGACCACGGACATTCTCTTTCACTTCTGCAAAAATCTCACCGTCGCTGAAGCGACGAATTTCTACCGGGCTTAAAGGCCGGTTCAAATGTTCGCTGATTTTATTAGCCAGTTCAGGGTGAGCACTACCAGTCAGAAGGACCCATTCACGATTTCGTTGCATAACCAAAGCTTCCTGTGTTTCGACAAATTAATCAAGGCGAACGCCATGCTTCAAATACGCTTTGTGGCTTCATTCCCTTGCGATACTGGTACCAGTAGCGATTTCTGAGAATCGACATCACATAATCCCGCGTTTCTTTGTAAGGAATCGACTCGATGAACTCCTGCATTCCCCAGTCGGTCTTGACTTCTTTTTTCCACTTACCCACTCGATGCGGACCGGCATTGTAACCGGCTAGCGCATAAACGACATTGCCATTGAATTTTTCATTCAATAGCGATGCAAGATACTTCGTACCGACTTCGATGTTTTTAGCAGGCTCACGCAAATTACGAAGATAAAGATCCTTCTGCACCTCAAGCGCTGTAAATGGCATCAACTGCATCAGGCCGACGGCCCCAGAGCTTGAAAGAATCGACCGCTTAAAACCCGACTCTTGCTTCATCAGAGAAATCACCAAAAGGGGGTCGATCTTTGAAAGGCTCGCCTGCTGTGCAATTTCTTTTTGAAAACGATCGGGGAATATCAAATCAACAAACCCTGCATTCAATGGGGCTTCGCCTTTTCGCTGTAAAATCTCGGTGGCAAAACGAAACCCTGCCAGATCTTGCCCTGACTGATTCGCCTGCTTAAGCAAGTGAATCAAGAATGTGGTCGGATAAGATCTGATGCGGGAAAATTGTTCAAGCTCGATGGAAACGGGTTCCTGCTTTTTCAGCTGTACCAGATTCTCAACCCGGCACAATGCATCTTTTTCCATCAAGGTCAGTTTTGCATCGGAAAGATCCTCGAGTGGCGCTAAAGGCGCTTTTTCAAGTTTTTCAGGCAAAGAAAGCCCAAGACGCTCACTCGAAACGATCGAGTAATATCCGTAAGGAACCTGATTGATGATTTGTAGATAGTTTTTTTCAGCCTCTTTTTTATCTCCGTTTGCAAATTGTCTTTCTGCAATCAAAAACAAAGTTCGAAAGCGAAGCATCGACTTTGGATACGTTTCGATAAACGTTTTTCCAGCCCGATAAAGGTCACTATCACGATGGTTCAAGTAGTGATCAAGCACCTCTACAAACTCATCTTCGTCTTTTTCAGTTTTTTCAGTATAGGATTGGCCCAAACGATCAAAGCGATCGGTCACAGCATCGATTGCACCATTTTGTTCAGCTATCAGCTCTTTCAGCGACTGGGTTTCAAGCGCGCCTTTCGGAAACGCATCATTCACTTTTTTTGAAAGATAAGCGCATTTTTCCTCTATTTGTTTTTGGGCGAAGGTTTTTGCAGGCTTTGATTTCTTGCAAATGGAGACCAAAGACTTAGAAGTCGTTTCGGTCCAACCATAAATCCATTTGAATTGATTGAGTGAACTCAAAGCCTTCATCCACGCATTCAGTGCAGCGGTTCCACCCTGCTTTTCAGCCCGAACAATTTCCAAATACCAAAAAAGATCTTCGATTTCTTTTTCAAAAGTCTTATTGGTCGAGGTCCATTCCAGATTTTTCAGCTCTCGTTGGTGAGACTGAATCTGCTGGACCGTTAACTTCGATAAATTGGTCTCTTTTTTGATCTTCTCAAGAAGCCGATACTCAGCGGGCTGGCGTAAAGGGGGCATTTTCAATGATTTTGATTTGGAAACCGACTTTGACGCACGCTTATCAAACGGTTGAGCATTTAAATCCGAAAAATGAAACACTGCAAAAACCACAAAAAAAGTGGGAATAAAGTTAGAAATCCTTTTCATTCTTTAAAGGTAACGAGACTTCGATTTAAAAGCTATAGACAACGCGACCGTTTTTCGTTACTTATTTTATACAACTACTTTTTATTCAGGAGTAGCTCAGTGGTAGAGCAATCGGCTGTTAACCGATTGGTCGGGGGTTCGAATCCCTCCTCCTGAGCCATTTTTTTTACAGCAATGTAATTAAAATTTTTAGTGTTGGCCGTACGACACCAAGTTAAAACATCCAACCTGGAAACCCAGTCGAACTCATAAAGCAATTTGTGATTCCGGTTGGGTTTTTTTTTAATTCTTCGGGAAAGGATTGAAAGTAGCACGGTAATCAACGCGTTCAGACAACCGAAGTTGATTTGCATACATCTTTTTACCATCGGCGATCATTCCCATTCCGAACGCAAAAAGGAAAAGAGAAATAAATAAAGGTGCTTTCTCAGCCCAGATATCTTGTGCCTTTATTCTCGAAGCAGGTTTTTTGAATCTGTTCTTCAATTTCATCATTTCATGTTCCCATGTCATTAGGCCGAAATCAGCCGGTAAGATTTTCCTATTGCTTTACTGGTTCTGGAACTGAGGCAGGCGCTGGAGTTTGCGTTTCTTTTTTACCAAATGTGACATTCTCAGCCTCTGGCAAAAGAATCTTCAGTATCACGCGACGGTTTTTCGCCAAGTTTTCACCATTCCAAGTTCCATCTGAATTGCGATCAGCCCCGAGAGGCTGTGTATCAGCAAAACCAATCGGTAACATCACTTTAGGGTCAAAGCTCTTATCAATAAACAGGCGCACTACTCGTGTAGCACGGGCACTGGAAAGTTCCCAGTTACTCGGGAAAGGACCACCGACAACAGCTTGACTATCAGTATGACCCTCGATCACGATTTTATATTTTTTGTTCTTCTTTGTTTGATACTCATTCAGCTTGGTCGCTATTTTTTCAACGATCTCTTTACCAGCTGGTGAAATCTCTGCACTCAAAGTATCGAAAAACATCGTTGAATGGAAAGCCACACTCACACTGGTACCATCGCTGGTCATCGTCACCTGTTTTTCAACTCCGGCTTCAACTAAAACCATATTGATGAATTTACCCAGATCTTCCGTAGGTGACTCATACTTTGCACCAAAGTGTTCGGATACTTCTTTCTTTACCGATTCAAATTCGGGTGTATTCATCTTCGACATGCTGAAAAGCATGATGAAAAAAATACAGAGCAGGGTCATCATGTCCGCGTAACTGATAATCCAGTTTGAATCACTATGCTCTTCCTTCGACCTTTTCTTGTCGATGATATAGAGCGTATTTTCTTCTTGTGGCTTTTCAAGCTTTCGAATGACTGCCATATTAAGCTGCCGACTTTCTGCGAATACGGTCTTTTGGCATCAGGAAGGAATTCAGGTTTTCGCGCATGAATAATGGGTTCACTCTTTGTTTGAGCAAAACCGCACCTTCTACCATCATTCTTCGAAGCGCCATTTCATCTTCCGTTTTATCAACAAGTGCATCCGATACTGGAATGAAGAACAAGTTTGCCAAGCCAATTCCATAAAGGGTTCCAACAAGACCGATTGCCATCGCCGGTCCAATTAGTTTCTCCGCGCCCGGCTGTCCGATTTTTTGAAGTAATGCGATCATACCAAGCGTAGTTGCAAGAAGTCCAAAAGCCGGCGGATACTTTCCGAGTGCTTTGAACATTTGCGCCTCATGATGATACTGATATTCGATTGTTTTTAATCGCTGCTCCAGCACGGCACGAATTTCTTTTTCTGAAAGCACTCCGTCTGCAACCAAGATCACAGCCTCTTTCAAGAAAGGGTGTGTTGCTAGGTTGGCAGCATCGTTGCCGCTCACAAGACCTAGTGAAAACTTCTTATTGATATCGAGCATCTGTTCAATTGTTGCCTGGTAATCGATTTTAGATTTACCCAGCAACCGATTGAAGAACACCTTCGTCAACATAAAGATCTTGTTCAATGGATAGCTGATTGCAGCTGCAGCGAATGTTCCACCACAGACAATCACCACTCCGTGGAAGTTCAGGAAGAACTTCAGATCCATTCCTGTTTCAGTGAGAGATGCGGCTACTACCGCAAGACCAACCAATACTCCGACTAAAGATGAAATATTCATACGGTTATCCTACTCTCTTCATGTCTGATGCATCGATTTCACTTGTGGTGTCGAAACCGAACTCATTGGCAAACATCTTTTCATTCACTTCTGCGAGATTGATCTGACCCTGGTTTGCAAGAATTTTGATTTTATTCAGAATCTTACGCTCAATCGAAAGGAAGGTATCTCTACCAACAGCCTCAACCAGATCAATTTCTTCAGACAACTCGATCGCCAAGTCATGTGAAACTTTATTCAAGATCGCATCACGGATGTCAGCGGTTGTACCTTTGACAAATTGAACGAACTCGTCGTGCTTCAAGCTTGTTGCAATCTCAGTCACCTGACTGTCCTTCATGTAGCGTATCGATTCAAGACTTGCCAATTTCGACTTGAGTGCATGAATCGCATCACCGCTGGAAGAACTCATCAATTGCTGAACAATCGCCTTTTGTGTTTCAAGACCTGATTTCTCAAGGAAAGAAACCAATACATCTGAACCTGGCAATGCTTCAGTATTGTACTTCGGATTTTCTGCCTTTTTACGACGTAGCGCCGATGCTACGTTAAAGATATAGTTCTTAGGCAAATGATCGATTCGCGACAACTCTGTCATCAACTTTAATCTCAAGCCCTCATCATAAGAATTGAATACAGCTTGGCGCTTTTTCTGATCACATTGAGTAAGAATGATCGCCTTGACCGTATTTGACTCGTTCTTGACCATATCTGAAATCTGATTTGATTCCATTTCGGCAAGGAAATCGAACAATGTCGCCGATCTACTTCCAAAGATCTGCATCTTGGCAGTGGTTGTTCTATGGTGAAGACGCTTCAAAAGATTGAATTTTTCATCTTCAGAAAGTTCGAATGTGTTTTTGCTGTAAAATTCCATCAACTCGGCACAATCGGTTTGAAGACCAGGATCCTTCAAAAGATCCATCATCACCGACTCACCAAACATTTCAAGGTATTTAGCAACCTCTTCAACTCCCTCTTCGGTGAGAATATTGGTAAAGACATGTTTCGCCACTTTCGGTTGCTCACCGAAAATGTTGATCATCTCATTATAAAGGTTGCTTGCTTCGATTCGACGTGCAATCAAAGCGCCCTTCTCATCACTAGTCAGGGAAGGATCACTCAGTCCACCATAAGAATATGAATGTGTAATCTTGCTTTCGTTGCTTTTTCCATCGCCACCACCACCTGGAAACCCAAGTGTAGTGAAGATCTGCTTCCGGAACGAAGTTACAACCAGAGTACAGAGTAGAGCAAGAATGATTGCCGAGATGATGATTCCGTAGAGACGGAACTTATCCAGTGTTTTCTGAACCGCATCACCATTTTCAACCCGTTCAATTTTTTCGTATTTTTCAAATCGTTCACTTCTATTACCGGTTTCATTTTTGGTAATATTTTCGGTTTTAGACTCTTTAGAGTCTTTCATTTCTCTGGAATCTTTGACTTCCTTGCTGTCGTGTACTTCTTTACTGTCACGCATTTCCTTGTTGTCATTAGTAGTCGTTGAAGAAGGCATACGGCCATTCTTGCCATTGGTTTCAGCTGATGCGATTGCAGCATTCAACTCTTCTGCACTTTTAGGAAACTTCATGGTTTGACTAGTAATGTCTGCATTCTTGAACTGAGCAACTTTTACTTTGGCCATTTCAATAATTCCTGCGGCTTCTGCCGATGGCATCATCTCATCAACCATAATATTGGCCTTAACACTTTTCACACGTACAGCGGCAGGCCCGTCCTGGAAGTATTCTTGATTGGAAGCATAGTCAATATCTTCAGGGTTGACTGCCTCAGTTTGAACATCGAATTCACCCAATACACAGTGCTTTGAACAGAATTGAGTAAGAAGCGAGTTGATGGAGTTTTTAATGTCGCGAGATACCTTATCCCGTAATTCAGCCGTCTTATAGTTAGATGATGCCGGCTGTGGAAACCTGGAAACCTTAACATCAAGCTCTACAGGAAAATTCAATGAAAGAAAGTGTTCTTTCATCAAATCAATAATCATTCCACGGTTTTTGCTACCAAGATTTTCATCAATCAATAATTTAACCTTGCCGCTTGCCGGTGCCAAAGTAACCTTACCGCCGCCATCTTCAAAGCCAGGTGTGGTCAGATCATCAACCGCGAGATCAACTTCAGTTTCAATGTGAACCACGCGGCACTGCTCATGGCAGTATTTTTCTACGATCGGTTCAATCACTTGTTTGATTTCTTGTTCGCCGTGTTTTTTCACATCGAGTGTCGATGGAGCCGCATGAGCGGTATGAATCATGGCGATGAATGTGAGGATTGTCATCAAATTCGATTTCATCTATTTATTCTCCATTTTTTCTGATGCAACAGAACGCTGTGCTTCACGCTTATCCACTACTTTTTTAAGTGCAATTTGTTCTGGTTTAAACTCTAACGATTGCTTCCAGGAGCGAAGAGCAAGATCACGGTATCCGAGGCGATCGAGTACCGTACCACGCATTTCAAATAACTTTGCATCAGTCGGGTAATCCTTGATCATTTTGTCGATTTCAATCAAAGATGCTTCCATACGTTTGTTTTTAAAAAGCTGCTTCACTACATCTAACTTTCCAAGATAACTTTCATCCATCTTAGGCAGCTCATCGACTTCCTGAAGTCCTAGGCCCTGTTCGATTTCGCGTTTACGTCTTTCGTCTTCAAATGTTCCTGTAGAATTAAACGTAGATGCGATTTCTCGGTCTGCTATGGAAGGTTTCATTTCAGAATATGAGTAATCAACACCGGCGTTTGATTTTTGATCCTTCACAGTGCTCTTATTCAAGTTCATTGGCACCGAAAGATCAGAATCATACTGATGTGGAATCTCCACTTCTACAGTTTGATCTCCGTTTTTAGTTCTGAAAGTGAGATTTTTATTTTCATCACTTGCTTGCCAACCTGATTCGGCAAAGGGATTGTCGATCGGGCGGAACTTTTCCTGTTGATTACGGGTTGCACAACCGCTTACGGTCATTACAGCCAGAAGCGCCATCATGAATTTAGAATATGTAGCCAACACCGAGTCCTCCTTCAACACCTGTCAAAGATGATTGTGTACCAGAAATTAATACCGTTGCTTTTGGGCGATAACCCAGGAAAGAAGTCAGGGTCCAATGCTTGGCAAAACGCCATTCATAACCACCTCTAACCAGACCACCCAAGAATCCGGATGCATAACTGCCTCCAATTCCGGCGTGAATCACACCACGAGTTTTATTGAAATTTTCTTCTTCTCCAAAAAGTCCCCAAGCATGCATGAATAGCATCGTCAGGTTGAATTTGGCCCAGACGTTATTATCCGATTGGGTTATTCCGATCAGTTTTGAAATGTCCATGTAGTAGTTCATTTCAAATCCAACTTCTTTTTGGCGATTGTCGTATCTTTCCATCATCCGCAAACCCAACCCAAGGGAAGTCGAATAACCACTACCAGCTTTTGGTGCCATGAGTGTGTATATCGTTGGTTTCACCTGTAGTGTCGGCATGTATTCCATCTTGAACTTTGCTTCTTCAGCCTGTTGCGGATCCACTCCACGTCTCATAGCCGATGCTCTGGTATTTTCAGAATTATAACTTCTAGTCCAAACGGTACTATTTGATTCTGCATCACTGATTTGAAGTGAAAGAATCATCCCTGAAGGCTGATAAGCAAAAGCGATATCCATATAATTCTGAATACCGTTCATTTTTGCAATTCTCTGCATTTCAGGACCGCTTGAGTCTGGTGACGAAATCACCATCGACTGGGAATCGAGGGTGGTCTTTTTAGCCCTACATGAGACACAATGTACGATTCTAGTCTTTGTAGTTTTCATGATCCGCTCAGTGATCAAAAGTTCCAAATGAGGTTTGAATGAAGAAGGTACATTCTCGCTGGTGGCAATATTTCGGATCGAAAGATCCTTCAACCCTGTCACTTGACCCGACTTGAGGTCATATTCGAAATCAGCAAGAACTTCATCGAGTACTCCATAGAAGTTTCTTGCACCATTCGGAGCCGGTGGTTCAGCTGCGGCTGCGGAATTCATTGATCCCACAACGATTGCCAATACCGATGAAAATACTTTCAAAGCGCCTGTTTTTAAGTGTCTTCGGTTCATCACAATTGCTGATCGGACACACCCATTAAGTTCTTGAAAAAAAATAACAATATTAAAATAGCGACATAAAATTAACGTTTTTCAAGAAGTTGACGATAAGTGAGAAGGTGAGGATCGAATATATGAGACTTGAAATTCAAGGCAGGGTAATAACCGTTTTAGTTCTGACGATGATCACAGGATGCTCCAGCACTACAATTGTGCAGGAACGACCTGCTCTTCCTGAAGTTCCTGAATATGTAAAAGTACCCCATCCGGCAAGTTTTGAACTTGCCAGCTTAAGGTCGATTTTTCACAGTCCTTTAGCACCAATGGATGCCGAAGGCGAATTTGCGACTAATTGTGATTCTGAATTCCAAAAACTGACTACACTAACCAATAGCATCGAGGAACGTAAAAAAGGTGCAACTGAATTGGTATCTGGCGACCCGGAAAGGATGCACTGGTGCTTTTATTCAAAAATTTCAAAGCTACAAGAAACACTTCAATCTGATACCACTTGGGGTGACAGACAGAAAAAGGTATTTGAAACCTTTGGGTTCATTACTCCCGTTGCAAATGCATTTCTAGACCTTTATCACGATTCCAGATATTTACGTTGGGCAACTCAATATTATTCTAAAATTTCAGAATGGGTTTTTTTCCGAAAAGTTACCCCAAACTCTGAAAACAGCATTGCGGTAATGCAAGGCCTGAATGGTTCATCAATGGAACCGTGGATTTCACTCGAATCAAAAGCTAATAGCAGTGATTCGGTATTCTCAAAATACGGTATTAGCATGACACCGACAGTAGCAAGTGGATTAAACCCATTGGAACAACCGGAAAGAGTTCCTGCTTCTGCACCAGAAATAAAAAATACAGAGCAAAAAGGCGCGGTGGACCTTGAACAGGAAGCAAAACAAAAAGATTCAATGATCAACTATTGATCATCAATCTTCAAGATGGCTTCTTAGCATCCATGCCGCTTTTTCATGAGCTTGGATTCTTCTCACTGCCAGATCAGCCGTAGCAGAATCACCTGCAACTTGAGCAGTTTCTAACAGTATTCGAGCTGTTTCAATCACCACTTCATGGCCCACCACCAATTCAAGTATCATCTCTTGGGCTTTGGGAATTCCAACGGGTTCACGAATCGCAGTTCTTTTCTGAAACTCTTCAAAAGTAGCCGGGGCATGAAATCCAAGCTCTCTGATACTTTCAGCAATGTCATCAATCGACTCAGCCATTTCTTTATAATGGTTCTCAAAAAGTAGATGAAGTGTTCCGAACATTTTTCCAGTTACGTTCCAATGAAAATTTTGGGTTTTTAAATAGAGAAGATAAGTGTCTGCAAGTAGCACTGCAAGTTGGGTTGCAACTTCTCTTCGGTCTGTTTCATAAATTCCAATATTGATATCTGCTTGATTGATCATGGTTCACTCCTATTTAAATTTACAGCTTGTCTTCTTCTGAAATGGATACTTTCGGCTATCATCAACTTAATTTTCAATCGTTCAATATCAATGAACCTTCTGAAAAACTTTCTTTCTCTAGCTATCTTAAGTTTTAGAGCATGCTGATTTTTATTAATTAATCTATCTTTCATGCCCACTCCTACGATAGGCCAATGAAGCCAGGCGGATCAGGGTAGTAACCCTGAAAATAGTTCCAAGTATGACTCCGCATCCGACAGATGTAAGTACTGCTGCATAGGGATGATCGCTGACAAATGTCTCATATCTTTTCATTTTTTTGCCTTTACTAGTTTGGCCATCACAAACCCAACCGCAATTCCCGCAGCTATGGTCAGACCTGGGTTTTCCCTTACCAACGTTTTCAATTTCCTTCCGGATTCGTTCAGTCTTTCAGCAGCTTCTGACAGAGTATCAAAAGTAAGTTTTTCAACTTCCTTTAGCGCTTCCTTCCCCTGATCTATAAGTTCATTTGTATTTGATTTGAATTGATCCATGAGCCCCCCATGAAGGACTTAAAGCAATTAACAGACCAATTGACGTTACTTTAGATTTAATAATCCAGGTTTTTGACTGTTTTTGAAAAAACCTGAAAAGAAGTCCCTGCATTGACGTAAATTAAATGGCTTTTTAAGGAAATAAGGGACCAAAACACCACTGTCATCTTGCATGAAAAAATCAGGCTCATAAGACGACATGAGGACAAAAGGTATATCGGGAAATAAGTCCCGACAGGTGTTCCAAAAATCCAGTCCATTTTTGGAACCATCAAGATAAAAATCAGAAACAATTAAATCATATGGTCGTTTTATTTTTAAGCGATGCGCTGTATCGATGATTTCGATTGCTTCTTCCGCTGAAGTGGTCCAATCAAGCTCTACATCTTGACTGATACTTCTCATCACGCGATCAATCAGTGTAGATGCAGCAATATCATCTTCCACTATCAACACCGCCATGTGCTGTCCATTTGAAACCATAGCCATCCCCAGGACAAAGATCCCACACTCTTACCAGCAATATATATGCTAAAAGTATAAAATTAATTTAAACGCGTTCTTTACGGCATATGGCTATCATGAAACGTCATGCATGAAAGTGATGAGCAAAAAAAAAACCAGAAAATCATACTTGTTCAAGAATTAAAATTGAATGGCTTTAACTTTGAAACGAACATCTGGTTGAACACGCCAGAAATTATAGATGAAATTTACTTTGCAATTGCACCTAAGATTCATGAAGGGTTTGTTTTTTCTTACGGCGCAATTTTTGTTGAATCGATTGATGACTTCGATAAATTTGAAAAAATCAAATTACTTCCAGAACAAATCGAGACTTCACGAAAAATGGCTGATGGACTCAACTGGTATTCACTGTTTATTCAAAACTCATTTTACGGTTTGATTAAGATTCCTGAATCATCATCAACTGAAATTCAAATGCTGAAATTTTTTCCACTCTCCGGGGGGTTGATATTAAACCGAAGTAATAACGGAACATGCAGAATTTACCAAGGTGATAGAATCATTCTGCATGATCGAAGAAACTGGCTTATCAAACCAAACATCAAGAACGTGGCATCTAACATCAGCTTTTGCGTTGAAAAAACAAACAAACGGGTTTTACAGAATCTACTTGAATTTTCGTATCATCTATTGAGTCCAACCGAACACGTAGGGGCTATCTTAGTTTGGTTTCTTTCACCTCAGAAAACCAATGGAATCCTGGAACCACTCCAGCTTTCATTCATGGACGAATCTCATATAAAGTTAATTTTTCATTTATTAGCGCAGACGGATGGCGCTACCTTCATCAATCAACAAGGTGTATTGATGAGCTCAGGGGTTCAAATTCGTTATTCTTCAAAGAGTAAAAAAATAATCCCAAACTACAAGGGGACAAGACATACCTCTTCAATTCGATTTTCATATGATGTGTCCCATGCAATTGTAATCACCATTTCTGAAGATGGCCCCGTTTCCATATTCTTGAACGGAGTTAACTTGAGTGAAATGAGGTTTACTTCACCTTTTCAAATGGTAAGGTCGCTGAATCAGGAACATCCGGAAGATAAAGGAAAGATTACCACCCAGTCGCAAAGTAAAAGATGCATTAACTGTGGAAAAAAAAGCATTATTGATGAAATCAGATACGAGGGGAGAAACAAACCCACTCCGGCAACATGCCACACATGCGGATCACAACTGGGCACTCCCAACTGTTTTTTAATTCAGTCAAAACCCTATGAATTTAAATGAATTTAAAGATTTTTTGAAGAATTGATGACTTGTGTTTTTTATTTTTAAGCACCGAAATTAATCATTTTACACTGGTACCTTCATTGCAGTAGACCGTAGTCGATGAATAAGAAAATACTAATGATTGAAGATGATGTCGAACTCAGCAACCTGGTTAAAGCCAGCTTGGAGCTTTCTGGCTTGGCAGTTGAAACCTGTAGTTCAATGGGTGCCGCGATTGGAAAAATCAATTCCGAAGGGTTTTCACTGATATTGGTTGATTTGAATCTTCCTGACGGAAAGGGAATGGATCTGTTGGAGCAGGCTCTTACAAATGAAAAGAACCGTCACACACCCATGATCATCATGAGTGCAAATAGTGATTTAAGCTCTAAAGTAGATGCCTTCTCGTTTGGTGCTGAAGATTACATTACGAAACCCTTTCACTTGCTTGAACTCAGGGCCAGGGTTGAGCGAAGACTGGCTAAACAGACCGAAATGGATCAACTTCAAGCTGGGCCTATCACTCTAGAACTTCATAGCCAAAGCATTCGATTGAGCGGACTTAAATCGCCCATCACTTTGACACCGAGGGAGTTTAAGATTCTCCATCTTTTGGCAAAGAACCCTAAACAGACTTTTAGTCGTGAAATGATTCTTGATAAAATCTGGGGTAAGGATATTCACGTTACTACACGCACTGTTGATGCACACATCTGTTATCTTCGTAAAAAACTTGATCGATACTGCCATGTGATCCGATCAAGCGCCGGAGAAGGCTATCGCTTTCAGGCATAATTGAAATGAAAATACCGGAAAAGCTACTCCAATCCTACATCAATAGAAGAATAGAAGAACTGGATCAAATCGAATCAGCCCTTCATAATAAAGAATATGATCTACTCTTCAAAATTGGTCATCAGCTCAAGGGCAATGGTGCAATGTATGGTTTTCCTGAAATCAGTTCATTTGGTGAACTGGTAGAAACTGGGGCAACACAACATGACATCAATGCCATTCAGCTTCAATTTTCGTCTTATCGAAACTTCATAACCAAATTATCAAATTAATAAAATCATTCAATCACTCTAGGCGATCGTTTGGCATCACTCTTGCTTATCAAGAGTATGTTGGAGGATTACATCATGTTGCTAGATCAGCTGAATTGCGCCTATTACCCGTCGTTCAATCCGTTACTATATCCGTTTTCAGGAAATCTTAATAAAGAGAATTTTGTAAAACGGATTTTGATTATCGATGATGACAAAGAAATAAGTGAGTTACTGAAAAGTAAACTTCTTGAAGACCGACGCATCAAGGTTTTTACTGCTGAAGACCCCTTTGAAGCAATGGAAATACTGAACCATCAAGTGGTTGATGCCATCATTCTTGATTGGATACTTCCTGAAATGACCGGTGCCGAAACTTTAAGTAAAACCGAGCAAGTTTTTAAAACTGACCCTAATCTTCCTTATGAATGGGAGGATAAAAAAGTCAAAGTGATCGTTCTATCAGGCAGGGAGAGAACCGAATGCAAAGCATCGAGCACCAAACACTTCCGCTACTCGGGATTTGTCAGCAAAAAGAGCGGAAATTTGCAGAACATGATCGAAAACATCCTGAAACACATCCACAAGATAGAGATCTGAATTCTGATGATATCGATGATCTTTCTCTGATGCGATGGGAAAACGATGGGGGTGGGAGCCTGCTAAAACCCCCACCCCCAAAAATACTCAATGCCTTTCAAGCTCCATTTCCTTGAGTTTTCGATATAAGGTTTTCCGATCGATGTTTAACTCGATTGCGGTCTTATCTTTCATGCCTTGATTTTTTTCGAGTATGAATTTTATATACTTTTTTACCAACTCATCGATAGTCATCGTTTTTCCTGCTTCAGCGTAAATAGGGTCTTTAGCTGGATTGGTAACGCTTTGACTCGCCTCTTTTGTATAACCAAAACCAAAGTCTGGTAAATCTTCCGGTAAAATCAATCCATCTGGACCGCAGAGAATCACCGCGCGTTCCACAGCGTTTTCTAACTCTCTCACATTCCCAGGCCATGAATAGGCATGTATTTCCTCAAGAGACTCTTTAGAAAATCCTTTTACTTTGATTCCATTCAAGACTGAAAATTTCTTCAAAAAGAAATCAATCAAAGGCATAATGTCTTCTTTTCGATCACGAAGCGGTGGGATTTTGATTTCAATTACGTTCAATCGAAAAAATAAATCCTCTCGAAAACGTCCTTCAGCGACTTCCTTGCGCAAATCTCGGTGTGTCGCTGATAAGATACGTACATCGATCGTCCTATACTTGTTCTCGCCAATTCTCTTGATCTGGCGTTCCTGTAAGACCCTTAGAATCTTTGCCTGTAAGGGCAGGCTCAAGTCGCCAATCTCGTCCAGAAACAACGTACCGCCATCAGCTTCTTCAAAAAGACCTATTCGTTTATCTATTGCACCGGTAAAGGATCCTTTTGCATAACCAAACAACTCGGACTCAAGCAAACTCTCCGGAATCGAAGCGCAATTCAAGGCAACAAACTCCTTCTTCGCTCTTGGCCCCATATTGTGTATGGCTCTTGCAACAACCTCTTTACCAGTTCCACTTTCACCGCCAATGAAAATGTTTGCCTGGCTTGAAGCAACACGTCTGGCAAGATCCATTACTTTCTTGAATCCAGGACTTCGACCAATAATCCCTTCAGGATAATTTCCTTCTTTGATCTGGACTGCGGTTCGCAAGGTTTGATTTTCAGATTTGATATTTCTAAAATGCAATGCTCTTTCAACTGAAACCAGTAATTGCTGAAGATGAATCGGCTTCACCACAAAATCATATGCACCAGCATCGATTGCCTCGATTGCAGTTTCTATGGTTTTGGTGCCTGTTATTACTAAGATCGGAATTTCAATTCCCATTTCCCTTGTTTTTCGGGTGAATTCTATTCCTGTCATATTCGGCAATTGCAGATCACAGATGATGACATCAGGATCAATTTGTTTCGATGACAATTCATCAATCACTTTTTGACTGTCATCACGAATGAATACCTCAAAACCTTTCGGCTTAAAAAAAGCGATCAAAAGATCTTGAATTTCTACATCATCATCAATTACCAGAATTTTTGCACGAGCTTCACTGTTCATGCCCATCCATTAACATGATGGAATATTTTCCCCTAGTGAATAAGGAAGAATTCCCCTTTGAAGAAATTTCAAACATTTTTCTTGAACGTGCTCGTTACAAAAATGGCATCAGGATTGCACAATTAGAAGCGACAAGATGGTGGTATAGGATTAATAAAGATTTTATATTACCTGCATAATCCCCAACAAAAAACCCCAAGACAGCAAAACTGTTTTGGGGTTTTGAATTTTGATTTTCTCTTTTTTTACTCTACATCAAGCCACACTTTACCTGTTGGCGATTCAACGTTTTTCCACATCATTGATTCAACAGGTTCAGGTGCGCGTGAATTGTATTTTGCATTTGGTTTGCTGTTGTACATCGTCTTCACATCGCCTTCGACAACAAAGTAAATCAACTGACCAATCGGCATTCCCGCATAAACACGCACGGGCTTACGCACTGAAATTTCCAATGTCCAGAAGTTACAAAAACCGACGTCGCCCTTACCTGCAGTTGCATGAATGTCGATTCCAAGTCGTCCGGTTGATGACTTACCTTCAAGGAACGGCACATGCGCATGAGTTTCTGTATATTCAAGCGTTACTCCGAGATAAAACACATCCGGCTGAAGCACAAAACCCTCGGCAGGAATCTCAAACTTGCGAATCTTGTTATGCTTCTTAGCATCAAGTTCATCATCAACGTAAACCGCGAGTGTTTTTCCGAGGTGAACATCATAACTATTGGTGCCCATACAATGGGGGTGGAAAGGTTCAATCTTGATTGTTCCTTTTTCCATTTCTTTTAATATTTCCTGATCGGTGAGAATCATGCTGACTTCCTTCTTTCTACTTCACAACAAAGTTCAAAATCTTGTTTTGAACGTATACGACTTTTACAATTTCTTTGCCTTCAAGGAATCTTGATACGGATTCAAGTGCCTTTGCCTGCTGCTCAAGCACTGCTTGACCCGTTCCCGGCTCAACTTCAAGAGTTCCACGTAATTTTCCAAGAACTTGAATAGCGACGGTTACTGAACTTGCCTTAACCAGTTCAGGATCGAACGTCGGCCACTCGGAATACGAAAGCGAAGGCACTGTACTGCTATTTTCCAATGAATGTACCGCTTGCCACATTTCTTCAGCCACGTGCGGAGAAAAAGGCGCCAACAGCTGCGCAAAAACCTTCATTGCTACTTTAGGCGTTTTTTCAAACGCAGTGAAGTGATTCACAAATACCATCATTTGCGAAATAGCCGTATTGAAGCGCAATCCCTCAATGTCTTCGGTAACCTTCTTGATGGTTTGATGCAGAATTTTTTGATCTTCTGTCGACATTGGCATATCGATCACCTTTAGTGACTCATTACCGTCCTTGTCATCAAAGAAGTACAGTCGATAAGCACGACTCAAGAAACGAAACACGCCTTCGATCGCTTTAGTAGACCAGGGTTTATCCTTTTCCAGCGGCCCAAGGAACATTTCATAAATACGTAGAGCATCTGCGCCGTATTCCTTCACCACATCATCCGGGTTGATCACATTCCCACGTGATTTTGACATTTTTTCATTGTCTTCGCCCAGGATCATTCCTTGGTGAACGAGTTTCTTGAATGGCTCTGAGTGACTCACCAGACCGCAATCGAAAAGAACCTTCATCCAAAAACGGGAATAGAGCAAATGTCCTACCGCATGCTCGTCTCCACCCAGGTAAAGATCAACCGGCATCCAGTATTTTTCAGCGTCCTTACTCCACGCTTCTTTCGAATTGTGCGGATCAATGTAACGGAGAAAATACCACGAAGATCCGGCAGATCCCGGCATGGTATCAGTTTCACGAAGATATAATTCTCCGGTTTTTTCATCTTTGACTTCACGCCAAGCGGTGATGCCTGCAAGAGGACTTTCACCAGTTCCGGTCGGCTCATAGCTTTTCACATCGGGCAAGGTCACTGGAAGTTCATTGTCTTTAAGAGGAATGATATTTCCATTTTTGTCTTTCAAGATTGGAAACGGCTCACCCCAATAACGCTGGCGAGAGAACAACCAGTCACGAAGCTTGTATTTAATCGACTTCGTTCCAACCTTATCTTTCTCAGCCCACTCAATTACCTTTTCAGTGGCTTCGACAGTTTTAAGGCCACTGATAAAGCCTGAGTGAACAGCGACTCCATCACCTGAAAAGCATTCGCCTTCTTTTCCACCTTGAACGACGACCTTGATCGGAAGATCAAACTTCTTCGCAAACTCAAAATCCCGCTCATCATGCGCAGGAACCGCCATCACTGCACCAGTTCCATAAGTCATGAGAACATAGTCGGAGATCCAGATCTGAACTTTTTCACCATTTGCCGGGTTAATCGCATATGCACCGGTGAAACATCCTGATTTTTCCTTTGATGCGTCCTGACGGGCAATTTCTGATTTTTGAGAAGCCTCCAGCTTATATTTCTCAACGGCTTCTTTTTGTCCCGCGGTGGTAATTTCATCAACCAACGGATGCTCTGGCGCAAGTGCCATATAGCTTACACCCCAAAGTGTATCAGGACGTGTAGTGAAAATTTCGAAATCGGCTGCTTTTCCATCAACCTTGAACTTCATTTGAAGCCCAACGCTCTTACCGATCCAGTTACGTTGAAGCTCTTTTGTTCCTTCTGGCCAATCAAGACCATCAAGGTCTTGTAGCAGGCGCTCAGCATATTCGGTAATTTTGAGCATCCATTGTTTCATTGGAATACGAAACACCGGGTGACCGCCACGCTCACTCTTGCCATCAACCACTTCTTCGTTCGCAAGAACTGTTTTGAGTTCAGGGCACCAATTCACCGGAACTTCTTTTTGATAGGCGAGTCCCTTGTCGTAGAGCTTGAGAAAAATCCACTGAGTCCATTTGTAGTATTCTGGCGAACAAGTGCTGATTTCTCGTGACCAGTCAAAGCTAAATCCAAGACTCTTCAATTGTTTAGTAAAGTTGCCGATTGCCTCGTTCGTGGTGATTGCCGGGTGAACACCTGTCTTGATCGCATATTGTTCTGCAGGTAAGCCGAATGCATCCCACCCCATTGGGTGAAGCACATTGAACCCTTTTGCTCGTTTGTAACGGGCAAGAATATCAGTTGCGGTATAACCTTCCGGGTGTCCCACGTGAAGACCACTGCTGGATGGATAGGGAAACATATCAAGCACGTAGTATTTCGGCTTTGACGATGTTTGTTCAGTTTTAAAAGTATGTTCTTTTTCCCAATGATTTTGCCACTTGGGTTCGATCTTAGACGGCTGATAGCTCATGGAATGAGACTAAAATCAGTAAGGAATTTTGTCGACTTTTTGTTCCCAGATTTGAAAGATTTTGAAGGCTTCATCACGCATCAATGGAACCAGTGGAATGGAGCGTTGAGGATAAGGTTTTGCAATTTCCTGGTAGATGAAGTCATCGTCGAATTTAATCGATGCGGCGTCTTTTTTAGTGTTTCCGTAATAAATTTTCGTGCATCGAGCCCAATAAATGGCAGAAAGGCACATCGGACAAGGTTCACAACTGGTATAGACCTCAGCTCCGTGCAAATCAAAGGTGTTCAAATTCTTGCATGCATTGCGAATTGCCTGAACCTCGGCATGTGCTGTCGGATCATTAGTACTAGTCACCTGATTCCAACCTTCACCAATAATTTTACCATCTTTCACGATCACAGCACCAAATGGCCCACCCGCATTGGTTTCCATATTGATCTTTGAAAGCTCGATTGCCCGCTTCATGAAAGGATTGTCAGTCATAACTATACAAACTATTTGTTTTTTAGATTGAAAGCAACCAATGGTGTCAGATCAAGTTGAACTTTTTTGCTTCCAGAATCGGCTCGCAAGGAACACCCAATTCTTGTTGCATTCTCACAGCAAAACTTTGCATTGAATGAGGGCTTCCGTGATTCAAAAAAATCTTTTTCGGCATCTTTGATGAGGTTTTAACCCATGCAATCAGATCATCACTGTCGCCATGCCCCGACAGGGCTGATAACATCTCAATTTTCGCCTTCACCTTTACTTCTTCGTGGTGAATTTTCATGAAACCGTGCTTAATTGCCTCTTCTTGAAGATACCGGCCTTTCGTCCCCTCAGCCTGATACCCAACAAACAAAACTGTATTCTTTTCAGATGGCAGGTGATTTTTCAAATGATGAAGAACGCGGCCCCCCTCCAACATTCCCGAAGCAGAGATGATCACCATTGGGCCTTGGCGTTGAGCCAGATCAATTGACTGCTTAGCACTTTTAATCATTTCAAACTTTAACGGAAAAAACTTTCGTAGGTTTTGAGTATAAGTCACGTTTTCTGGAAAATCCTCGGAATGCTCGAGATACACGGCGGTCGCCTCACGTGACATTGGAGAATCGAGAATGATCGGTATATTCGGAATTCGGTTCTGATCCTCAAGTGAGCGGATCATGTAAATGACTTCCTGGGCACGCCCTACCGCAAATGCCGGAATGACCAATACTCCCTTAGTTTCAACAATGCGATGAATGAACTGACTTAAGCATTCAAGCGAATTCTCATCTGCGTGCTTTCGGTCACCATAAGTTGATTCGAGAACCAAATAATCGGTTTCCGGAAGTGATTCCGGTTTTTTCACCGTAACCTGGCGATCATGGCCGATGTCTCCACTGAACGTCACATAGACTGGTTTTCCATCAATCATGAAGCGTAAACGAACAAACGTTGAACCTGTAATATGACCAGCTCTTAATAATTGAAAATGTACATGTTCACCAATTTGGTGCCATTCATTTAAAGATTTGGGCTCAAACAGCCTCAATGCATCGACTACATCATCTTGGTCATAAAGCGGTAATGCAGGTTTATGGTGTGAGTGACCAGTTCGGTTTGCAAATTCAGCATCTTCCATTTGAAGATGAGCGGAATCTTCGAGCATGATCTTCAACAGATCTGCAGTTCCACTACTGCAATAGATCGAACCCTTGAAGCCTTCTTTAACCAGTTTCGGCACCAAACCACTATGGTCCATGTGCGCATGGGTCAAGATCACCGAAGTCAGATTTCGTGCGTTGACTCCGAAGGGTTCCCAGTTTTTTTGTTTAGAAGTTTTTTCGCCCTGGAACATTCCGTAATCGATCAGAAATGATTGCTCTTCGAATCGAACCACCGTCTTGCTTCCCGTTACTTCGCCAGCCGCACCCATGAAATGGAAAGTAATCGGAGATTCCATATTAAACGTCCATGATGAGCGGAATCACCGTTGGTTTTTTACCTGTATTTCGCTCTATAAAACGACGAACTTCGATCCGCACTTCTTCTGCGAAATCTTTGTTCTTCACGCCGTTTTTCAGGTCTTGCTTGTATCTCAAGATCTGCTCTTCGATCACTTTTACCGATTCACCGACAAGCCATGGTTCAAGTGACTCATTGATCAACCCCTTGGCAATGACTTCAGGCTTTGAAAGTATTTTTCCAGAATCTTTTTCCCGAGTCATCAGACAAAAGACAACGCCTGTTTCAGCAAGCCTACGACGATCCTTTAACAAACTCTTGGTAATCTCGGTTCCAGAACGATCGGCAACCAACACCCGAAGCTCGGTAACTTCATCAGTGATCTCAATCGTATCAGGCGATAGCTCAACTACATCGCCATTCTGGGCAATACAGATGTTTTCAGACTTAACACCAGTCTCTTCGGCAAGATCAGCATGATGCACCAAGTGGCGATATTCACCATGAATAGGCAAGAAAAACTTGGGCTTCACCATTTCTAGCATTTTCTTCAATTCTGGTTTTGTTGCATGTCCGCTGGTGTGCACATCTTCAATTGAATCGTACAAAATCTCAGCGCCACATTTAAACAACTCATTAATGAGCTTACTGATCGAAACTTCGTTACCAGGAATCTGGCTTGAACTCAAAATAACCAAATCACCCTGATCAAGCTTCACATGAGCATGCTCATCATGTGCAATGCGGTTCAGCGCAGAGCGTGGCTCACCCTGACAACCCGTCGACATGACAATCAGATCGTTACGGTTATAACGACGAATTTCGTCAATTGGCACAAACAAGCTTGAGTCAAAAGAAATCACACCACGTTCATGAGCAAGTCGAACATTTTGTTCCATGCTTCTTCCTGTAAGTGCAATTTTCTTGCCCATTTTACGGGCAATTTCAAAAATATTAGCCATGCGCCCCACATTCGATGAGAACATCGAGATCAGAATCAGGCCTTCAGCTTTTTTAAACAACTCCTCAAAACGCTCAGCAATATGTTCATCTTGCAGAGCATGGTGGTCCCGCTCAACATTCGTCGAGTCAGACATCAATAAAAGAACACCCTCTTCGCCGGCTTTTTCGAAGTCATTCTTATCCATGACATCACCAAAATAAGGCGAGGCATCCATCTTAAAATCACCCGTGTGAATGATCTTTCCAATCGGGGTATCAATGAACAATGCGTACGAATCAATGATCGAGTGATTCACTGATGCTGCAGTTACCTTGAAGTCACCGAAATCAAGCTTTGAACCCGGGTTCATTACTTTCAATTCGGTAGCCTCAAGAATTCCTGTTTCGCGTAAACGCTCTCGGATCATGAGTGAAGTAAACTGGGATGAATAAACAGGAGCACGAATTCCGGCTCTCAGCGCAAACGACAAAGCACCGATGTGGTCTTCATGGCCGTGGGTGGCAAAGATCGCGCGAATCTTATCTTTTTTAGTAAGAAGATGTGAAAAGTTTGGAATGACAAACTCCACACCGAAGTGATCAAGTTCAGAAAACATCAAACCGCAATCAATCAGAATTGCCGAGTTCTCACTTTCAATCAGCATGCAATTCATACCGATCTCACCTAGTCCACCGTAAGGCGTAATCGTGATTTTTTTATTCATTTTGGAGCTTTTGTTTCATAGAGCTTTTGTTTGATCATTCCCGCAAGCATACTTGCCGCTGAATCCGTTTCTTCACCAACAATGATGTCAGCGTATTGTTTGGTGGGCTCAAGATAAATTTGATGCATCGGTCTTACTGCTTCATAATACTGCCTGATAATATCTTCCATGGTTCGTGAACGATCTTTCAGGTCACGGAACAATCGACGAATGAAGCGGATATCGGATTCAACATGAAGATAGAATTTAAGATCCATGAGCTTACGAATCTGCTCATCCCACAAAGTAAAAATACCCTCTACCATCAGGACCTTGCATGGCCCCATCTGAACTGTCTTTGCGGTTCTTCGAGAAGCACTATAATCATAAACAGGGCATTCGATTTTCTTGCCCGCACGCAATGCCGCCAGATCCTTCCGGAACAAATCCCAATCAAACGCTTCGGGATGATCAAAATTCGGCTCATCACCGATTTTGAGGTTTACCGGGTGACGAGGAAGATAGTACGAGTCCTGGTGAAGAACTCCCACTTCTTTACTGTTTACCTGAGCCAATACTTTTTCTGTGAACGTGGTTTTTCCGGAACCGGATCCGCCCGTAATGCCGATGATGTACATAATATTTGATTTAAAGAGAATACCCGCGCTTACGAAACTCCTCAAGGGTAATTCCGGATAACCGAACCGGATAATGCGCCGGAACATCAACTTTTCCGGTCCAAATCGGGGCTCTGAAGTGCGGATTCAACATTTTGATCTCTTTTTCCTGTAACTGAAAGCGTTGAATCACTTCACTCATCTTTAATTTCTTCGGAAAGCTGATGGTGATGAATTCGGGGAGTTTCTCATAACCCTGTTTTGAATCGACTTCTACCATAGCCATCCACTCGAAGAGGTAGTTTCTGGAAGCAAACTTAAATTGAGGGTCCTTGAAATAACGAATGATCTGATAAGGATCATCCGTTTTAAGACGCTTCATGGCGCGTGAGACCAAACCTGAACCATGATGATAGGCCATGACAGCCAGATTCCAGTTTTTAACAATACGATAGTTATCTTTTAAAAACCTTGCGGCTGCACGGGTCGACTTCAATGGGTCATACCTTTCATCAATCGCCTGATCAACTCGGAGTGTTTTCAGGGCTGTTTTTGGCATGAATTGCCATATCCCAATAGCCCCGCTTATTGAACAAGCCTCGCTTACAAAACAACTCTCTACAAATGGCAGCCTCGTAATTTCTTTTGGCACACCCGCTTCTTCAAACATTTCTTCCATACGAGGAAGATATTTTCGAGAAACGACAACAGCCTGATCAAGGCGGTCTTTCAATCCTTGCTGGGCGCGGATTCTTCCAGACTGAGAGGCAAAATCATAACTTCGCGGGTCCTCATTCGCTTCCATCGCATCAAAAAGCAGGCGTTCCGCTTCGGTGAGCTGATTCACATCAACCGATTTTCTATTTTTATTCTTTTGGTAAATGCTCTTGAGTAATGTAGCTACTTCCTTTTTCGCCCGATCAGGGCCTTCCACCACTACTCGATAGACATGCTTTAGGTTCATGGAATCATGAATGACCCACTCTTGACTGGTGCGCTCGGTGTAAATCTTTTTCCAAAAGTCAATTTGGGCTCGCGACCAATCATCAGCATGCGCTATGCTGGTCACAAGAAGAATGAAGAAAAAGATTAGTTTGGTCATCATTGCCGGCCTGTTTTCTGCAAGTTGCATCGCAATTCTATTCCATTCATTTCATCAGGAAGTTCCCAAAAATACAATTCGAATCCTGATCGAAAAACCCGTTGATGAACATAATCTTAGAATCGAGCCATTAATACGTGAATCCTCATACCGTTACGTAAGCCACGGTGAAGATTTTGAACTGATTCACCCAGATCCCTCTCGACCCATTTTACACTTCCAGGTCGTTCGTGACGAAAACACCAGGGCGCTGATCTTTTTGAAAGAAGATGCAGATATTCTTTACGATAACCTTTCAATCGCTAAAACCGAGTGGATCAGAAAAAAAGTGAGACCTGAACAAATCAGAATTCTATCTCGCTCAGGCGATGCAATCTCTCAGTTGGCTTTGAACGAAGAAAACCCTCTCTTGCAGGATGCCTCTTTTCGTAAAACCTTAGCCCAAGCACTCCCGCTCAAGCTCTGGATGGATAAAGTCTTCTCTGGCTGGGTTGAAGAAGCTGATCCTGACTTGTTAACCGGTCCGGAAAGCTCTTTTGCTCCCACTAAAGAAATCACTTTGCGCTATCTCACCACTCCAAGCAGAGAAGGCCAGCAGCTGGCTTACCTGACTCGCGAAGCCTTAAAAAAAGTCGGTATCACCATAGAAATTCATGTTTATGAACCCGCCCTTTTTTATGCAAAAATCAAGAAAAGGGATTTCGATCTCTATTCTTCAACATCTCTTCCGGGAGTTAAAAACATTCTCGACCTTCCCCACACTCAACTGATTCCTCTCTTTCGCTGGAAACACGCTTTACTTTTGAACCCAAGAGTCAAAACACCGAAAGACATTGAAGAGAGTTTTGATTATTCGTTTCGCTTTTTGAGCTCCCTTCAATTACAATGAATTCATGAGGAAGGCTCTTTGCACTGAATTACCCGACAAGGTCGGAAAAAGCGTGGAGATCCCACAAGCCGAGGCAAATCATTTGATTTCGGTACTCCGACTAAAACCCGAAGACACAATTGAAGTTCTCGATGGCAACGGCAAAACCGCCCAAGCGACTCTATTTTACAAAGGCAAATCCTTATTTGCCGAATTGACTAGTGAGCCTACCGGTTCTGCTGACCTTCAATCTTATCCTCTTCATTTATCGCTCGCTGTTTTAAAGGGTGAAGCAATGGAATGGGTGGTTGAAAAAGCTGTTGAGCTCGGGGTTCGCACTCTTACCCCGTTTCAATCTGAGTTCTCCGTGGTCGATCTAAGAAAGAAGGGCCCAGAGGCCTTTCAAGAACGATGGCAGAAAATTGCTGACCAAGCATTGAAACAATGCGGTCGCCAAAGCCGAATGACCATTCAAATGCCGACAACTTTTGAAAATATTCTTCTCAAAAAAACTCAACTCATCTGGCTAGATGAAACATTGGCCTACACCCGCGAAATGGATCAGTGGAAACGCCACTATCTGCCAGAAATCGCGGATGAAATACTAAAAAATCCGATTCAGGAAGAACCGGAATTGATGATCGGCCCTGAGGGTGGTTTTAGTCCGAATGAAAAAAACCGCTTGATGCAACCTTCTAAAAAAGAGATAAAAAGAGCACATGCTGGTGCTGCCATTTTAAGGGCTGAAACCGCTGCATTGTTCGGAATTTCGGTGTTCACATGCAAAATGACAAAATAAAGTTCAAACCGCTTCATGAAGGTGTCGGCTTCCACCCTTTTTCAGAAGGCCTACCATACGCGCCACAGACCAAATCTGAACCACGAGTAGAGTCCAAACCTCGACCAAATACGGCAATTGCGGCACGTGATCTTCCAAGATCTACAGGAGCAACCAGCGCAGGAATTCCATCTTTTTCGATTCCATCGATGCCTAAAACGACTCGTCAATTGCGCGAACAAAAAGTCTCTATCAACTCGATCACCCCTTCAGCAAACATCCAGAACAAGCCGATCATTCCGGGTAAATCGCTTGAAGTGAAAACAGATTCTCCGGTTCGAACACGTTTTTTTGCTTACTTGCTTGATACCGTCGTTCACTTATCCTTTTGGATCACCATCACCCTTGCCGCAAGCTTGGGGCTTCACCTTGAAATTGATGGCAACTTGATTGCTCAAAACTGGTTAGGCTTTGGCTCTTTTTTTCTTTTTTCTCAATGGTTTTTTATCGCCATGCAAGAAGCTTTATTTGAAAATTCATTCGGAAAGGCATTCTTCGGATTGGAATTCAAACGCAACCGTAAAACGTTTTTTTCCTCTTCGCTCTTTTTACGCTCAATCGTTTTCATGATTGGAGCGATATTGATAGTCGGTTTCTTTTTCCGACCACAAGATCACTTTGCTGACGTACAATTGAAAAGCAAATGATCAAGTCCAAGATCGTCTCACTCAATAAGCTTTTAACGATCCTCAAGAAACAGCGTAACAAAAAAGTCGTTTTTACCAATGGCTGCTTTGACATCCTTCATGCAGGTCATGTTACTTATCTTGAAAAAGCGAGGAAACAGGGAGATCTTCTGATCGTAGCTCTCAACACCGATGAATCTACCCGTAGACTGAAGGGCCCCACCCGACCGATCAATCCACTACCCGATCGAGCGAAAGTCATTGCGGCGCTTGAAAGTGTCAGTTTTGTAATTTCCTTCAATGAGGAAACACCATTAAAACTAATTCAAAAAATCCTTCCTGATGTCTTGGTCAAAGGTGGTGACTACGAAGTCAAAAAGATCGTTGGTTATGCTGAAGTTACCCAAAATGGTGGCAAGGTAAAAACGATTCCTTTTCTAGAAGGCCGTAGCAGCAGCAACGTGATCAATAAAATTTCTGCCAAGAAATAAAAAGGCCATCCGCAACAAAGCGAATGGCCATCTGTTTTATTTCAATTCATTTATAAATGCGCCATTGCGCCAAATATCATCATGATCAAATGTGCTGAGAAATTATAGCAAGCTTTTCCGCCAGCCAGTGAAAACGCTACCGACTTTCCTTTCATGATCGCGCTATAGGTCGGGTTATAGAAATGGTTATTCTCAAAACGATCAGCCTTGATAGCAACTTTTACTTCTTCATTGTCTATTTTAACGGTGATCACTTGGCTGACACGATCAACCGAAAGGAATTCAACCTGGGTCAATTTTACGATGCCATTTTCATCTTCAGACTGCAAAAAACCCTTCATCGAACCATCTGTTTTTTGGAAATCGGCATGGAAGACCTTGCCAGCTTTTTTAAAAACCAATGTGCTTTTACCTGACTCTTCATCAAGTGTTCCAAAAACAAGGGTATTTTTGATCATTCCAGAAAAACCGTGATCAATTTCCATTAAACTGATCTCTTGTCCGGAAATGGTTGCTGCGGTGGTTCCATGATCTTCAGCCATTGCTGGAAGCGCGATGAGTGTTAATGCTAGAATTAAAATTTTTATTAGGTTCATGTTGTTTTTCCAATCTGTATAAGGAATCGTATGCCCGATCACCTGGTGATTAAAGAATTATTTTTTCAAGTGTGATCTGTTCTTGATAGACTAAGAGTGATGATGAAAAAGAAAACAGGACTAGTTCTTACCGGAGGTGGTGCTAAGGCGGCCTACCAAGCGGGGGCAATTAAAGCTCTTGCCGAGATCATGCCTTCTCAAAAGTCACCCTTTGAGATCATTGCCGGAACTTCTGCTGGCGCTATCAATGCAGCAGCCATTGCGAGTTATGCGCACGATTGGAATATAGGAGCTAATAGGCTTCAGCAAAAATGGGCCGAGCTGACTCTTGATCAAGTGTATAGAACCGATCTCATTTCAATCATCAAGATTGCTCTCGGTTGGGTCTCAAGAACTCTATTTGGTGGTTTTTTTCTGAAAAATGCACAGGCAAATTATCTTCTAGACACCAAACCACTCTTTCATACCCTTGATCAATTCATCGACTTCAAGAACATCAATGCAAACATCGGTTCTGGCGATCTTTATGCTATTTCGGTAACCATGGTTCAATACTTCTCAACTTCGAGTATTACTTTTTTCGATGGTGATGAAAAAATCATTCCTTGGAAACGCGCCAATCGGTTTGGAGTCCGAACGAAACTCGACTCCCGACACATCATGGCTTCTTCAGCGATTCCAATTTTTTTTAGACCAATTGAAATCGACTCGAAATATTATGGTGATGGTTCTTTACGCCAAACCACTCCTCTGAGTGCAGCTATTCATCTTGGCGCCGAGCGAATCATCTCGATAGGTATCCGCCATGAAAACAACTCAAATGATGAGATGAACTCATTGGTAAAACAACAGCTGAATCCACCATCTCTAGCTCAAATTTCAGGCGAACTCATGACCGCTGTTTTCCTTGATTCAATGGATACCGACATGGAAAGGCTAGAAAGCATCAATCAAAGTGTCGATATGATTGAAAAGCAATTGAATGGTACACATCCTTCGGCATTGAAAAAAGTAGACCATCTTCATCTAAGACCAAGCCGCGATTTGCAAAGTTTGATTCCTGCATCAATGAAGAGATTTCCACCATTGATGCGATTCCTCTTTCACGGGATTGGCGCCAGCAACAAACAAGGGAGCAACCTTACCGGTTACCTTGCTTTTGTTCCTGAATGCTCAAAACCACTGATAGAACTTGGGTATAGCGACACCATGAAACGAAAAAACGAGATTTTAAAATTCATGGGACTCGGAACTGAAAAAAATGAATAAAAAAAGCCCCCGTGAAACTTTTCATGGGGGCTTTTTGCTCAAACTTTTTAGATCAATACTTTATTTGCGTGTATTGCCTTTATCGAACCAAGCAACAGACATCAATGAAAGGCCGAATACAAGCCAAGCAAAGAACATCACGCCGCGAGGAATTTCAGCCGCGAAATAATCACGGTTAGCAGGCATGAAAAGACAAGTAATGAAGATCCATCCGTATGCGCCCCAAGTAAGGCCCATACCGAAAAGAGCTTTCTTATTGTTCACACCAGTAAAGTGCGCGTAAGCGACACCAAGAAAAATAGTCAGAGAGAAAAAACCAAGTAGACCAACCACAAGGCCAATGGTTCCACCGAATGCCATCGCGACATTTCCGATATAAGGAAGGCCCATGATTCTCATTGGGATGGTAGGGTCCATGCCTTTCATCGCACAAAAGATCGCACCGACCACCAAAGTCACCACTCCGGCGAAAATTCCAGCGAGCGCACCCGCTTTCCAACGAGCGGCGCGGATTTCGGCCCACATCTCAAGTAGGTTGTATTCACCTTCGACTGAATCTGGATTGAAATTACGATTTTTGAGTTGGTTCATAAATTGTCCTTTGTAGCTTTAGAGACTACCAAGGATCGCCCAAAAAATCAGGGGTAAAATTTTGCCCTTTTGAGTGAAAGGGTCAACGAAATCAGTTTTTTGCTGGAGTAGTTTCAACTGGTGTTGAAGCCGGGACTCTTGACGCATCGCCTACTTTTGGAGCATTCATTGCGGAATCGTCCTTCTTCAGTCCTGGTGCCACTTCTTCACGTGTCAACTTTCCTTCTGGAACATAGTAAAGATAGAAGCCAGCGTAAATTCTGTTCGGATCTTTGATCAACTGGCGATTGTTTTCCCAAAGTTTTTTCCATTTGCGAGTAGTACCGTAGACATCATTGGAGATCACACCAAGAGTATCGCCTCTTTTAATTAAATAACTTTCACCATTGCGTTCGATCGCAACCATGCCCGCACCATTCAAAGTGAGCTTGGTACCGGGAGGAACATCACTAGGGTTTTTGATGGCATCACGGTTAGCGTTGTAAATTTCTTTCCAGCGATAAACATCACCATATTGTTCAAAGGCAATTTTCATCAGAGTATCGCCTTTTTTTACTTCGTAAGAAGTTGGGTCACCTGCTGGAACAGCTGAAGCTTTTGATGCAACTTTGCCTGAAGCTTTCTTTCCTTTTTTAAATTTTTTGCCTTTTTTAGCCGGAGTAGTGCTAATCACCGCTGGTGCGTCTGGAGCCGGCGCTGCTGTCGCAGAATTATCAGCCACCACATGATCGGTCAACGCAGTATCAGTTACTGGCATATCAGAAATCGGTGCCTCTGCAATCGGCATATCACTAATTGGTGCATCTGCTACTGGTGCATCTGCAACCGGTGCGTCTGACACTGGAGCATTCGAAGCGACAGAATCTGAGACTGGCGCTGCATCTGCAACCGGTGCGCTTGAAGCTGGAGCATCTGAAATTGGTGCTGCATTTTCGACCGGGGTTTCAGCGGCAAGTTGATCTGGTACGGCAGCCGGAACTGCATCAGTTGAAGCTTCTGCCGGAACATCCGAGCTCAACTCACTTGTTGCTTCCGGAGCATCTCCATTACCTACTGCCTTATGTGAACAAGCAGTGAGCGAAATAGTGCTCAACAAAAACAATCCCAGCATGAAAATCTGATTTGCTAATTTCATAGTTTGGTCTCCACTTGATGGATCGGCCAAACCGTCAAAGATCTTTAGCGAAGAAATAAATCTTGTTGATCAAGAGACTCAACCACTTTTTGACAAATAGCGTCAAAATCTTGGGTATTAGCTACAAAATCAAGATGATCACTTTCGATAACAAGCTTATTACCCAGATCATAACGATCAATCCACTCGTCATAATAACGATTTAAATTCGATAGATAGTCTTCCGGCATGTCTTGTTCGTAATCACGGCCACGCTTCTTAATCTGCTCTTTCAGCTTAGGAAGCGACTTACGAAGGTAAATCATCAAATCAGGCGCCTGAAGGGTGCTGGTCACCACTTTATAAACTTCCAGATAATTATGATAATCCCGCTCTTCCATCAGGTTTTGTTCGAAGAGGTTTCGAGCAAAAATATTTGCATCTTCGTAGATCGTGCGGTCTTGAATCGCACTTGAAGTTCCTTCAGTAATATTCTGATGAGACTTCACTCGGTGAGTCATGAAATAAATTTGAAGCGGAAAACTCCAGCGCTTCATGTCTACATAAAAATCACTGAGGTAAGGATTATCCGAAACTGATTCAAAGTGAGCATCCCAACGAAAATGATTCGCCAGCATATTGCTCAACGTGGTTTTTCCGGTTCCAATGTTTCCGGCTACTGCTACAAAAATCTTCTGACTCCCCTTAACCATGCACCGTACATAACTTCGAGTTACGCTCACTGTCTAGACGAATTACACAAACCATTTCACTTTCTCGAAAAAACATCGAATTCTCGCAGTGCGCGAATATTGACTTATCTTTCAATTGCTCTTACAAACGACAACCTGATGAACTTAAAAACGATCGACTCGCTTAAAAAAGAACTGGTAGAAAAACGTGATTCACTACGCCTGATTCAATCACAAACCAGAAAGTCTGATATCGAAAATGAATCTGAATTGAAAGATGTCGTTGATCGTTCTGATGCTGAAGAAGCATGGTTCACCAAAGAACGCATGAACCAGCATTGGAAGCTTGAACTCATTCGAATTGATAATGCACTCAATAGAATGGAATCTGGAACGTTCGGCATTTGCGAAGATTGCGAAGAGGAAATTCCATTAAAACGTCTTCGTGTTCGTCCTGACGCCACTCTCTGTTTAAATTGCCAAGAGACCAATGAACGTGAAGCAAGCCAGCTTTTGAAGGCGAATCAAAGCATCACTTTGTTTCATTGATTTTTGCGATACTTTCTTCAAGCTCTTTTTTACAAGAATCGAGTGGAATTAATCCAAGATACTGATCTGACTTCTCTTTGATCTCTTTTGATCTGAGTTTTGAGTTGGCAGAGGCTTCTATTACGGCTTTGATCGCCAATAATTCTTTTTTGTATTCAACCGTTGTCATCAATTTATTCTTTGCCTTTAATAATCTGGCACAAGCCCATTCCGGTTTTTTTTGAATGATCTTGCTGACATTGACCCAATCCAGTTGATATTTATTGAGGTCCATGGCTTTTAAAAATGCCAGCATTACAGCCTCATTTTTTTCAAACAACTTTCGATCAGATATCCATAGTGCAGAAATAATGCGAATTGCTTCTTTTGCATTTTTTGACTGAATATAAAACCAAGCCTTATATACCTTCAGTGGGACTGATTCGGGAAAGAACTGATCGGCAGTTTTAATCAAATCGGCTGCTTTTGAATTATTTCCTAGGGCAAGAGCAACTTGAATTGAACGCATGGTGGTCATTCGATGACCCGGCTCTTTTTGAAGGGCCGTATCTAATTTGTCTTTTGCCTCGTTCCAATTTTCAGCACGGATGTATTGAATTGCTTCAGCATGCAACTCAGCGGTGTCTTGAAAGAAAAACTGATCTAATGCCGTTTCAAAAAGTTCAGTAAGCCTTGAATCTTTACGATTAAATGTTTTGAGTGTTTTATTGATCAAAGTAAGAGCTTCTGTTCTTCGCTGAAGAATCAACAAACCTTTGACGAGTGTAAGGTCTTGTTCAAAATTTTGACCCTCTTTATCCTGTAACTCAATCACCTTCTTTGACCAGTCTTGAACTGACTCTTCAGAAAACACAGGTTTTTGACCGACGATCAACATCATTAAAAAAAGTGCAGCTATTCTACGCATACGTTATACTGATTCTAGCGTGAAAACGATTCAGTTACGAACTGTGATTTCATTTCTTCTTACCTTTTTGGTGATTTCCGAGAACTCACCTGCATCGGAAATACCTGTTTCTGAAATTGAAGCACGTCGTTTTGAAATCAAGCCGGCACAAAAAAGCAGCAGTGGAAAAATCTATCTTTTCGACTCTCCAACTGTCGTTCCAAAAACAGGCAATTTGATTCTGGTTTATGATGATAGCAAACCGGCAATGGCCTTTCGCGTATTGAAGAACGATGACGAAAAAAAGCAATTCGTCGGTAAGCGGGTTCGGAGATACGATGGCACCGGTGATCTTGAGTTGAAGAAAAACTACTCATCGATTGAAAAAATAGGTGAACTCATTACCCCACCGCCTGCTTTACAAAAACCACCCGTCGCAAACATCAATGAAGATCTTGATAATTCAGCATTGCCACCACCCCAAGCGGAGTCCCCGAATAAAGTAGCAGCAACCGAAACCAGCGCACTTGAACCTCCAGAAAACAATACAGTAGAGGAAAACCCTACCCAAGCTGCCGATTTCAAAGAACCTGAAAAAACTGACCCCGAACTGGACGAATCCGCTTCGATTAAAGAACTCGATCAAATCGACAAAGAAACACCAAAAGACGATCTTGAGGAACCTGAAGAAATTGAATACGACGAACAGACCCGGATTGATCCGTTTAATAATCTGTTCTCAGTGACCACCGGTTTTTTTGGCAATTCATCAAACTTCAGCACATCGCCTTATCTCAGTAACGGATTTTCAATCTCATTTGCAAAAGTGTTGATCACAGATGCATTTATCAGTGAGAAAGCGGTTCAAGACTCACTTTCTCTTGAGGGTGGTATCATCAATTACTCGATTTTGAACAAAGACCGAAAGAATGATCGATATTCACTTCTGCCATTTTACGGAAACCTTTTTTATCAATTGCATCTCTCTCGCACGTTTACCATGAACGCTTATGCAGGCATTCAGTTCAATTATATGACTTCTGCCGATAATCCAGGTGATAGCCTAGAAACCCTTCAGGGACTTCAACCAAATTTTGGCGTAGGTGCATTTTTTTCATTGGGCCCACAATGGTATTTCAGGGCTGATATCGGTTGGGATCGAATCACCGGAGGTTTGAGCATCAAATGGTAAAAATCGTAATGCTTTGTGGATTACTCATTTTTTCAGCTTCATGCGGTGTTAAGACTGCTCCAACACCTTATTACTCTTTACCGAAGAATGTGCTCAGTGATACACAAGCACCAATATCAACGCCAACACCTATTCCAGTGAAAATTAAAAAATGAGCAAGACCATTATTCGAAAAAAATCTGAAACCTTATATCGTCTCTTTGCCATTTGTCCTGGTGGACTTGATGAAGTCTTAAAAAAGGAAGTTGATCAAATTGGGGCTAAGATTTTGGAAGTTTATCCGGGCGGTGTTGAATTTGAAGGTAATCTTGAAATCGCTTACCGGGCATGCCTATCATTGCGAACTGCTTCTCGAATCCTTTTATTGATTCAAGATTTTAAAAAAGTATTTCAACCAGAAGAACTCTACGATGCTGTGAAAAGCGTTGAATGGCACAGAATCTTCTCAGCTAATTGTACTTTTGCAGTCTATTTCACAGAAACAAACAACAATGCCCGCAAGAATAACATCAATGTTCAGTACTGGGCTTTGAAAGCCAAAGACGCAATTGCCGATTACTATAATGACCGTTTCGGTGAACGTCCCGATGTCGATCGACAAACTCCTGATATTTCAATTCGCCTCCATCTTCATAACCATATTCTGAAAATATATCTCGATTTGTCTGGTAGAAGTTTGCATGAACGGGGTTATCGAACCAAAACTCTTGAGGCACCAATCAAAGAGAATCTTGCTGCAGGATTATTACTTCTTGCCGGATGGGACGAGCTTGCTAAAAAGAAAACTCCATTCTTGGACCCATTTTGTGGCTCAGGCACGTTACTGATTGAAGCCGCCATGATTGCAACCAATACTCCACCCGCTATTCACCGCAGTATTTTTGGGTTTTATTCCTGGCGTGATCACCAACCGGCGCTATTTGAGCGTGTCCGGGAGTCTTTGATGGCAAAGATTGAAAAAAACACTGCAAAACTTCCATTGATGAAAGGCGCCGACATCAACCCAGAAGCTCTTCAGGCAACTTTGTCTAACCTTAAAAACTGTGGTCTAGAAGGCGTTGTGAAGCTTGAACATACTTCATTTGAGGCTAGCCGCCCCGAAACCGACAATGGTTTGATCGTCAGCAACCCTCCATACGGTGTTCGTTTGAGCGAGGTTGAAGCCCTCAAAAGGACCTATCAGGACATGGGAAGTACCCTAAAGCACCATTATAAAGGGTGGCAGTGTGGGATTATTACCTCAGAATTACCCCTTTTTCATGCGATTGCACTGAAGCCATCCAAGAAGCTTAAGCTTCATAATGGGAATCTTGACTCTGAATTCAGAATTTACCAACTGTTTTAAACAGTCTCCTTTTGGGTGTTGACTAATTGCGTAAAATTAGTTAAACAGATTTTATTTAATAGCTCCATTGTCAATACACCCAGGAAATGAAAAACTATTGATATACCCAGAGGAGAAGACCGAACATGTCCAATCAGAATTCACAGCCTAGATTCAACGCAATCCAAACCGTCATTTCACGCAAATCAAAAATCGTGGAAGCGCCAAAAGACGAAAAGGGAAATACTCTCAAAATTTCAGACTTTTACGGAATCAATACCTTCAGCCTGAAACAGATGAAGCAAAAACTTCCAAACGATATCTATAAGCGCCTTGTTCAAACCATACAGTCAGGGAAGAAACTCGAAATTGAAGTGGCGAACGTGGTAGCCCATGCGGTGAAAGAATGGGCAATTGAAAACGGCGTAACCCATTACACTCACTGGTTCCAACCACAAACCGGTACTACAGCTGAAAAGCATGATGCGTTTCTCAGCATCGATAGCTCAGGCTCACCAATGGAACGCTTTTCAGGCTCTCAGCTCATTCAATCTGAACCGGATGCATCCAGCTTTCCATCCGGCGGAATGAGAACCACATTTGAAGCTCGCGGTTATGCAGCTTGGGACCCAACCTCTCCGATCTTCATCGCTGATGCAGGCTCTACACGCACCCTTTGCATTCCTTCCGTATTCATCTCGTACCATGGTGATGCATTGGATGAAAAAACAGGTCTGCTTCGTAGTAATGAAGCCATCACTAACAGAGCGATCAAACTCCTCAATCTGATCGGTGATAAAGGTGTAACTTCCATTGTTACCAACCTAGGCCCTGAACAAGAATATTTCCTCATCGACCGAGCATTCTATGCTCTTCGTCCAGACCTCATCATGTCAGGAAGAACCCTGGTTGGAGCCCGTCCTCCAAAGGGTCAACAATTGGAAGATCACTACTTCGGAAGCATTCCAAGCCGCGTACTCACCTTCATGACTGAAGTTGAATATGAACTTTTCAAATTGGGAATCCCTTCTAAAACTCGTCACAATGAAGTTGCTCCAATGCAATTTGAAGTGGCACCGATTTTTGAAGACTCCAACGTTGCCGTCGATCACAACCATGTGACAATGGAAGTTCTCCGCAGAATTGCAAAGAAACATGATTTCGAAGTGCTTCTTCACGAAAAACCATTTGCAGGTGTTAACGGAAGCGGAAAACACAATAACTGGTCTATCGGCATTGGCACTGGTCCACTCGAACTCGAAGGCATCAACCTTCTTGATCCAGGAAAAACACCGCACCAGAACCTTCGCTTTCTTTTGTTCCTCATGGCGACCCTCAAAGGGCTTCACAAACATGCTGGACTACTTCGTGCAGCGATCGCTTCACCTGGAAATGATCACCGTCTTGGTGCAAACGAAGCTCCTCCGGCGATTATTTCAGCTTTCATGGGTAACATGCTCGATAACATGTTGAATGAAATTGAAAAAGACACCCACCAGAGTCTCGACTATAAAGAAGTCGTAATCAAACTCGGTGTAAGCAAGTTGCCGACAGTAATGAAAGACAATACTGACCGCAACCGCACTTCACCTTTCGCATTCACCGGAAACAAGTTTGAATTCAGAGCCGTCGGTTCTTCTTCTTCATGTGCGTTTCCAGTGACGATCATCAACTGCGCCGTAGCTGATGCACTTGATGAAATCACCACTCAACTTGAAGCAAAAATGAAGACTGCAAAATCAACTGAAGAAGCGATTTTTGCGGTGGTTAAAGATGCAATCAAGGAAACCAAGAACATCCGTTTCGAAGGAAACGGCTATTCAGATGATTGGGTTAAAGAAGCTGAAAAACGCGGACTCCCTCATTTGAAAACCACACCGGAAGCCTTGCACGAAATTGAGAGTGCTAAATCGATCAAACTTCTCACCAGTCTGGGTGTTTTCTCAGAAGAAGAAGTTAAGTCTCGTTTTCATGTTAGAATTGAAATCTATAACAAGAAACTACTGATCGAAGCGGAATGTCTTCAAACCATGGCTGAGACCCAGATTCTTCCGGCAGCATATCAATACTCAAGCATTCTTGCTCAGGGTGTTGCTGCATTGAAAGCGGCTGGAATTTCAGCACCTCAGGCCGAGCCTTTGACTAAACTCAACCAAGTACTTGCTTCAGCTCAAACTGAACTCAAGAAATTGGAACGGATCACCGCTTCAATTTTTGCACTCGAAAATGAAGAAGAAAGGGCTTCAAAAATCGCTGCTGAATTAAAACCTCAGATGGAAGCTCTCCGTAAGGAATGTGATGCGCTTGAGAATCATGTCGCCGATGATTTCTGGCCATTGCCGAAGTATCGCGAAATGCTCATGCTTTCGTAATACCGTTCTTACAACGCTTATATTCATTATTACCAAGAAGCGCCCGATACATTTCAATATGTTCGGGCGTTTCTTCTAGGCGCTTATGATAAAGGTGCCATTGAACTGCATAACCAATCTTACCGTAAAACTTCACGCCCGAATTTCTAACCCTGACGAACAAGTCACCGTCTTCACCCCAATAAGAATTAAAGTCTTCATTATAACCGTTCACGTCGTGAAGAACACTGGCTGAAATTGAAAAGTTAGAACCCAGAAGATCAAGAACCCGATCACGCTTCATCAACTTCAATACCCAGTCAGGTGGATCAAGTCGAACCGAACGCATCACATTTTTTGTGTCACCACTTAACCCCGATTTAAGTAAATCAAAAGTAAGGCCTTTATTGAATTGAAGTACATTTTCGGCATTGACTGTTTTTGTAAAAGCTTCGCTTAAGTCAACCCGTCTTCCCATGAACATCAAAGGTTGGAATTTTTCTCGTTGGTGGGCCCTGAAATGGTCTTCCACAAAACGATAGTGAAGAACCACATCATGATCGACACAGATAATGATCGGATGTTTTGACGGATCAATTTGTCGAAAGACATTATTATTGATCTTTGATTTGCGGTAACCCTGATCTGGGTGCCAGATATGATAAATGGTAAGATCTGTTTCGCGCTTAAGCCTTAAGATCAAGTCTCGTGTTTCATCTCCCGAGCCATCGTCGGCAATAAAGATATCGAAATTCTTAAATGTTTGGTTCGTAAAAGACAACAAACAGAGCTCAAGGCTCTTCGGGTTGTTGTAGGTGGTAATCACTACAGCAATATTGGGTACACTATTATTCTGAATATTCATCGATGATTGGTTCAAGCGTGATGCCAGTATAATAGAATTTCACGATTTGATCAAAAGTCCAACGCATCTGGGAAGCATATTCCTTTGCGCCTATTTGAGCCATTCCTACCCCGTGTCCGAACCCTTTGCCCTTGATCTGCAGCATCTTGACGCCGTTTTCCATAATTGTATTCAACTCGAACAAGGTGCTTCTTAGTCTCAAAGTTCTTCTAAACTCTGAACCTCGAATCTTAACGCGCTTACCGTTCGCTGAAACCAACGTTACCAATGATGCCCTACCACTTTCATTTAGATCAGCCGGTTCAACCATTAGCAACTGAAGTGAGCTGGAAAATGTCCTAGCAAGCTCGTCATAAGTGAATGTTTTTTCCCATTCTGTTTGGGTTTTAGAAACATCATAGAGTTCGTATTTAGACTTACAATATGGAAGATCGTCCCCAAAGACATTTGCCTCAGATTCAGTTTTCCCACCACTATCTGCTGAAAAATAAGCTTTAATGACTTTGCCGGCGTATTTCATTACCAGTCGCGAAGTATCCGTTACAGCGGCATCAGTGTCGGCAAATTTTCGAGAAATTCCAAGATAAGCCTGATACGCAATCGTATCGTCTAAATCATACGATTGAGTTGGTTTATTTCGGGAGTTTAGCACTGTCCACCACGCATACGTTCTTGCTGCAACTGCTTGAGCACGAAGTGCCTCTTTCGGCCAGCCGGTACTCACTTCAGAAGGAACAACACCCTGAATGTATTTTTCAGGATCAATGACGTTGATGATTTGAATTGGTTTTTGAATTGAAGCCTGATCATAGACCACAACAAAATCACCTTCATAGGAATAACTCTCTAGTTTTGAGTCGCGCAATACCTTGAAGGGCTTTTGGCATTCAAAGTAAAATGTATCTCCGCTGCCGAAGAAAAACCTGGCCAAGCGTCTGAAATATGAATTGGTAAATGCATAATGGTTTGAAACGGAAATTGGAGATCCAACTTTTTCCCATTCATTTTTAGCATTCATTTTTGCGACATATTGGTTGCAACTGCTTTCTGAAACGACTCTGACTTTACTAATTACCGATTCTTTGCCTTGTGGTGAAGGGTATCCCCCCTGGTGAGGAAACACCAAAACTCGGAATGGCGAAGCATCAACCGAATTCGTTAATAATAGAAAAAACAAAGCCACCATGCGGCGCATGATGGCTTAATTTTTCTAGAACTTCAATCACTATATTAATTAGGTCAACTTAGAAAGTAGCTGTTTCTTCGATATAACCGAGTAGAGATTCACGATTGTCTTGATAGTAGCGGTCTACGTTTGAATAGTTAGGCCATTTGGTCTTCGTTAACTCAATCGTAACCTGAAGGTCGCCATGCCAATGATAGCTCCAATCTTGCATTCCACCATCGACTTCATACCATTGATATCCATTAGTGATACCGCGTTCAAATTCACGAGAATTCCAAAAGTAGGGAATCTTTCGTGCATAATTGAGACTCATTGTTTTAACCAAATTTTCAAGCGGAAACACATCGGCGCTCGTATCGTAAGGGTAATTCACCACTTCGGCACCACCATGAAAATTTGCCGAAAGCTTGAAATGATGTTGTGCCTGAAATTTCATCATTGCTTGAACTTCCGGCTCTCTTCTGTTCATAGTGTTTTGATTGTCTGAAGTCGTAAAATCCGGAAACGAACGATTCAGGTCTGTACCATTTGCATTTGACCTTTGGTGCTTCATGGCTCCATCAGGATTCATGGAAGGCATGATGTATACTTGAAAAGAGTCGAGTATATTAGTAATTCGAGAATCATTACCATAATTTTTAGCTAGATCCTCAATCAATCTAATCATCAATTCTCGTCCAACAATTTCGTCTCCATGCATGTTTGCTACATACTTGAATTCTGGTCTTGCAGAAGGGGCTTTTAAACCTCTTTTTGCCGGAGCAGTGAGTTTTGCAAACATCAATGGGCGACCTTCAACCGATTTTCCAATTTCGATCAAAGTAACCAACTGAGGGTATTGAGATTGAATTGCCTGCATTTTTTTTGTGATCATTTCAGCAGTCGGGTAATCAGCAAAAAAGGAATCGCTCACAGGATTTAGCTCGGTAAACAGAATTTTCATCTTTGACAATTCTTCAGATAAACCTTTTACACCATAAATTTCAAATCCACTGGAACTCACGTGATCAATAATCACGTTTTTATTATTCGTAAATTTTTTCAATTCAGAATGAGTGGAATCATCATAAACAAAAAAACCTTTTTCAATTTTTTGAGCTTTCGCTTCGTCAAATAAAAACAATGAGATCAAGATCAGTAAGGTTTTCTTCATTTTATTTTCTCCTTTTTAACGGCGCCAATATCGAATAATTTCTCCAGTCGATCTAAGACGGTAATGTCTTTTTTCATCGACATCTTTCTAATTCCAAACAATGTATTATGAGGCCAGCCTTTTTGTGAAAGATTCACCAACCAGAGAGGAATCTCACCCTTTGGATCTACTTCCATCTCAACCACCAGCTTGGTATGCCTTCCGCCGGCTCTTTCCTTAAGATAGTAATAAGAATTAACAATTTCACCTCTCACTACACCGTCTCTTACCGGTGCTGAAAGGTTTTCTTCTGACTTCATGGAAATCAGCATAGTAGCTGGATTAACATCTGTTCTTGCCTTTGCTCTAAATACAAAATCGCGGTTTTCAAAAGGCCACGGCACTTTGGTTTCACTGTATTGAATGTATTCAAGATCGTTGATTTCAACCACATTGCTGCCTTTGACATAAGCATGAACCCATTCTTTTTGATGCGGCTGATGCACCAAAACAGTGGCAACTTTTTTTAAAGGCGCATGAATGATGACTTCTCCACGAAAAGCCACCAGTCCATTTGAACTGATCACTCGCTCGAACGTACGAATTCCATTTTGATCATCAATTAACTTCCATTTATTGATATCGGTCTTTAATTGAATGAAGTCATCATCAAAAACACCCTCTTCATCTTGAATGGAAGGCTTCTTTTGAGAGACAGAAACTTCGCCAATTTCATTCTTTTTTATTTTCTGGGTCTTGGCTGGCTCTTTAACGGGCTTCTCTTTACGCGTGCTACTACACGACGTCAGTAACGCAAGAGCAAGCATGGTGAATTGAATTGAAAAATTACCCCGTTTCATACCTTGACAGTATTATTCGGTTTTAAGTGGATTGAAAGCAAATCTGATAACGGCGCATGATTTCTGGGTCGCCCCACTTCACTCCTTTGGTCATCAGTCTTTCGAATGGAAATTTGGCTCTTTTCTTCAAACGCATCCAGTTGGTGCATTGAATAGACGAGGAAGGAGGAACGGATTGGTCATCTTGAAAAATCACTGCTCCGCCATGAAGTAAAAACTGACTTACCGATGATTGATCATAGAGACGAGTAACAGGCTTTTGAAGTATCGCGGATACCAATCCATACTCATGCCATATGTCTTTTTGCTCGATGAAATACGCAATTTTTTGATCTTGAGTAGAGACATACCGCTTTAAACCCGAAAAATCCTGTTCTCCTATTTGTACTGCCCCAATCCTAACCAAAGTGACGATCAATAATGACGCAAGTGCTATGGTTGTTGATTTC